>CAYYBI010000297.1:0-5515 GCA_964469835.1 uncultured Rhodospirillaceae bacterium | reverse complement strand
CTACAAGTCCCTGCCCGCCGTGGCATGGCGGTTCCTGTCCGCGCTGGCGCGGTTGGTAGGCGTTAGCTAGCCAAGAGCAGACTTTATCAACGGTATCGGTCATCACCGGACTCTCCGCCGCTGCTACATAATGTCCGCTGTTGGGGGTAGAGCGGAAGTCGATCAGAAGCGCCGGAAGGTTCGCTAATAGCCAGGACCGGACTCAAGCCCCTACACGCACTGAAATATAAATCATTGTGCTGTCGGCGGGTGATAGCCGTCCACTGCATGGACAGCCGACACAGTCCCAGACTTCATGGCCAGGATGGGTCAGTCTAGCGTCCAAATAGAATTGTTTGAACTTCACAGAAAACGAAGTGGCCGCCCTAGGGAGGGACGGAAGGGCGTTAGACTTCTTCAAGATATTGGAATTTAAATATTATTTAAAGTTCGTTATTCCGCTGTGATCGACGGCACAGCATTTATCAATAACTTATTTAAAATTTTATCTTTATGTCCGTCAATTAACATACAGGCAATTTGAAATGATCAGGATTCTTGCTGACATTATCAGCAATAAGAAAGCCGGTGCGATTGCCACCTTAGCGGCATATGCCGTCTCGCCAATCGCCTTCATAGGCCCAGCCGGCGATACCTCGACATGCTATCTGCTGAAGCGGCGCATCAAGGAAGGTAAGAACGCACCCAGCATAGCGTGTTACCGAAACAACAACCCGATATCGGGATTATTTAAGTTGTGTCTCGCGATGAGTGCATCGGTAGTTCTGTTGTCTTGTACTCTTGAAGAACCCACAGTCATATCCGGTCGAGTTACCGAGGTTCTTGCAAACGACACGATCCGCGTCGGCGATAAGAAACTTCATCTATGCGGCACAATGCCTATGATCAAATCCAGTCCCGGGTATTATGCAGCGAAGGCCTATCTGATCGACCAGGTCCGCTATCGGAAAGTCCGCTGCCATGTCGTGGGCAATGGGACGCCCTGTGATGGTCAGGCCCGGCTTCGCGCGGACGGCGCAACGGTCGCCCAGTGCTTCATGTATGGCCGCGATCTCGCCAAAAGACTTGCTGGCTTCACACCCGTACCGGGATCAACACGATCATTGGTGCAAAATTTCAAGACATCATCGCCCAGCAAGGATTACATGCGGACCACCGACAACCCGACCGGCGACCGGTTGGACGCTATCGCAACTCACGCCTGGTAAAAACAGCCAACACCGCTCTTTGGCGAGGCCGGTCCAACGTTCGGGGCAAGCTCACATGAAGTGGATCAATAAAACACCGGCAACACTGTTGCGACGCTAAATCGCCAATGATTTGATATGTGACCTGAACTTCCGGCAAGGGTCATAACCGGAAGTCGCGTGCGGTGGCTGGAATGTCCGCTTCCGGGGGCAAATCAGACTCGGCGCCATCGTATGGCGGCGGTACTAACGGTCATATGCGGTCCACTAGGCGGATTTAGGACTTACGACGGGAAAGTCATAGGCCGATCCGCATCACGCGCCGCGGACTGCATAAACGCAATTGATCGGTCGTTTCGTGAAGAACGTCATCGATCGGAACAATCCGCAGGCCGAAATCCGGATCGAGCCGCGGGAACGTCTTGTCCAATAGTCCAAATCTGAAAATTTTGGAAAATTTGTCTCAGCGGATGGGTCCTCCGTGCCACGCGATGCGCAATTTCGCGGGGGTGGGTAGGCGGGGGCTAGCCTTGCCGCGATGAACCGCTTGACCTAATCGAAAGATTTGACGGCGCCGGTCATTCTTCGACGATTATGGTGGCCGACCTGGCGGTAGCCGGCAGCCTCGAGCAGGTCCAGGCGGTGCCACGGTGCGTCCGGCAGGGATCGAACCTGTGCCAACGGTTTACATGATTTGTATATCCTATATTGACATGCGGATAATTTGCGACAAAATTGTAGCAGTACGAAACAAGCGGTAGCATGGAGTAGCGCCATGGCATCGGTTCGCAAGCGTAAATGGACCTACAAAGGCGAGGAAAAAACGGCTTGGGTTGTCGATTACTTCGACGATCACGGGAAGCGCCGCCAAGAGACGTTCAAGCGAAAGAAGGAAGCGGACAAACGGCTTGACGATATAAAGCAGGAGCTACGCCAAGGCACGCACTTGCCGCGTTACGACAGCATGACGGTATCGCAGGCGGCGGAAAGCTGGATACAGGCATGCAAGATCGGCCGCAATGGCGGGCATCCGGTGGAGGCTTCGACACTGCGGCAGTATCAGGGACATCAAAAATACCATATTAATCCGCTATTCGGTTCGCGCAAGCTGTCAGACCTTAAGAAACCTGATATCGAACGGTTTCGCGACCTATTGCTGAGCGGCGATCCAAAGCACAATATTAAGCCCCGGTCGCGCGCTATGGCGGCGAAAGTGATGACTAGCCTTCGATCGATCCTCGAGGAGGCGAACATGCCGCACAACCCGGCGCGTGGCGTCAAAGTGGTCATCGGCGGCCGCCACAAGGCGCGCGTCATGATGCCATCCCGGGCGGAAATGAAAAAGATATTCGCGGCGCTGGATAAGTTGGCCACGCAGAGCAATAAGCGATCGGCGAAGGCGTGGCGGCGCTGGCGGGCATTGATCCGGACGGCGGTATTCACCGGCATGCGGGCGAGCGAGTTGCGTGGCCTTCATTGGGAAGATGTCGACCTTGCCGGCAACGGTATCGGCGTCACCCGGCGCGCCGATGAAAGGAACATCATCGGTCCGGTAAAGTCGGCTAGCAGCCGGCGCGTCATACCGATATCGCACGGCCTTACGGCCTTGCTTCGCGAATGGAAGCTAGAATGCCCGCCCGGTGATCTTGTTTTCCCAAATTGGCGCGGCAATATCGAAAGCGTCGGCAACGTCCACCGCCGCGCTTGGACGCCGATCCTGCAAAGAATTGGGAAACATTATACCTTCCACTCGCTCCGGCATTTCCATGCGTCGCTGTTGATCGCGTCTGGCGCGACGCCGCGCGAAGTGATGGAAGAGATGGGACACAGCGGAATTCAAATTACTTTCGACACCTACGGGCACCTTTTCCCGGATGATGAAGACGCCCGGCAGGAGCGCGCTAACCGAATAGCGGACACGTTTGGCTGAATGCATGCGACAAGACTGCGGCATGTAATTGGTAAGATATTGAAATAATATAATATTGGCGCGGACTTCTAATCCGCAGGTCGCAGGTTCGAGTCCTGCCGGGCGCGCCATTAACCCGCAACGATCAGAATTACCCGAAATTCATCCTGCAGAAATTGTAGCGCGCCACTTAGTTTGGGGGGCACGCGTCACATAGTTTGGGGGGCACCCTAAAGCGGCATTTTAGGCGTCGCTGAACCATGCGCAATCTATCCATTGGGGGAATTGGGTGTCAGTGTAGCGCGCCAGACGTTGAACGCTACTGTTTCGGCAGGACAACAGGCGCATAACTGGGTTCAACGGGCGGCTTCGGCGTCGGTAGCTGGACGGTCACATTGATAGGCGGTGGTCTTTGGGATTTGCGGCCTTTTAATCTCAGGAGGGAGTAGTGGACAAGTTCGAGGCATTCAAGGAAGCCCTAGAGATACTGAAGCCACATTTTGACACGATTACAGCCCATTTTAAGGAAGAACAAGCCCGCTATACCCAGCTATTGGCCAGGGATCATGATGCTATCGGCAGGTTGCTAAAATGTCATTTGGTCTTGGAGCATTATCTTGACGGCTATCTGACCAATAAAGTCGGTTTGGGGAATCTAGAAAAGGCGAGGCTCAGATTCTTTCAAAAGGTGCAAATCCTTCCCGATGAAGACGCACCAATGCTGTTCCTTAAACCCGGCATCCTTAAGATCAACTCGATCAGAAATCGTTGCGCGCACAATTTGGACGCTGCGATTGATGACAATGAACTTGGTGAACTTAGTGAGCTGTTGGCGCTGTCCAGGCCCGATCAGGAGTTTGATAGTTCCATTGAACGTATTGAGGCGTTTACGACGCTTTGCTGTACTTGGTTGGCGGTGTCTCCTCCTGACATTGAAAATATATTTAAAAACGCTTGGGAAGAATTTTCCGAGAAGCACAATCTCAATCAGTAGCTCCATATGAACGCACCCGCTGCGTAAGCTTCACTTTGGTTGCCGTCGAAGCTTTACGCCACCGCGCCGAGCGTCGTCCCTGATGCGCGCCCACAATTCCTTTATTTGCAGGATGGCAACAAGATCGTCTTCCGAAACGGGATCGTTTCCCGCCTCGACACGAAGCAAATTAATTTCAACTGCCGCCGCTCTAATGCATTCGTCGGTCGGGTTATTGTGGCAATCCAGCCCCTTCCGATAAAGCGGCCCCAAATTTCCGATCAGTTCCGGGGATGCGTATGTGAGAAATTTTTGTCTTCCGGCGTACGCCAATAGCCATTGACCGCCGGGAAATTTGCTCTCGTATACGCGGTGGTAATCCGCGAGCGACCGAGAACGCTCGACCTCAAACTGTCGTTTCTGCTCGGCTTTGCCTTCAAAAAACACAGTACCCAAAACGCCAAATATTCCGCCGAACAACGCAAAAATACCCGAGATCACTGGTGTCTTCCATTCCATAGCCCTTACTCCGCTGGAAAATTGACACCGTACCACGCATCGACGGTCACGAAATATGGTCCGTAAGCCATCAATGCGTCCTCGTTTCGGCCGGCCGCTCTTTCGGGATCGCAGGCCCCCAATTCTCACCCGAACCCAATAAACAGGCCGGGCCGCCCGGCAGCGTCATGAGCAATGTCCAGGACTCGCCGTCCGATACGAAATGCTCCGCCAGCCCACCGTTGCCGGTGAGCGCTGTCCAGCTCTTGATTTCTTCGTGCCCGTTTTCGAGCGCCCTTATGATTTCGTCCCGGTCGCCGTAGATCATTTGCGCTGCCGCCGGCTGCCCCCCAAACCATGCGGAAGGGTACATATTTTGCGATTTGGTTCTGCCGATTTCCGACCTATCCGATTGGCTTGTCGCGTCTCCATGTGACAATACCTCGCCCGATGATATTCTTGCGATGGGAGTTCGCGCGTTTTATGACGCAATGGCGTTCAATGTGGTGGGACCGGTAAGTTTGGCGACAAAATTCAAGAAGCCTGGGCGGGGCGCCTGCATGTTGTTCCCCCAATGAGATCCGGCTTGCGAATAGTCGCGAATGGTATGGGCGCGCTCCTGATTGCCGGTGCGTGCGGCTGGGGAGCGTTGGCGCTTTGGTATACGGTACCCGCGGCGGAGGTGGTTCGTTTTCTCCTCGCTGCGACACTTGTCGCGTTAGGTGTTGGAGGGCTCATCATTGCGGTGTTGAGGCGTCGGGTGGTTGTGCCGCTTGCGCCCTTTGCCGCGGCCTTCGCCGGACTACTGATCTGGTGGTCGACCATCGAACCGAGCAACGATCTCGATTGGCAAGCCGATGTCGCGGTTCTGCCGTCCGCTAAAGTCGATGGCCACACCGTGACGCTCCGCAAAATTCGAAATTTCAAATATCGCACCGAAACCGACTA
>CAYYBI010000296.1:0-8745 GCA_964469835.1 uncultured Rhodospirillaceae bacterium | reverse complement strand
TGTGCATGAGGGCACGGACTACCGCGATCAGGATCGCCCGCCGGGGCACATATTGCGCGATTTCTCGGCCTGAGCTGGACCGGATCGGGCGAGGAAAGAACAACGTGGCGTATCGAAAAACCAGCCTGTTCGGCAAGATCGTCAAACTGACGCTTTTCCTTGTGATCGTCGTGCTGGTCACGCCATTGCTGCTGACGCTGATGTATCGCGTGCTGCCGCCGCCGGTGACACCGCTGATGGTAATCCGCCTCTTCGAAGGCGAAGGCGTTAAGAAAGACTGGGTCCCCATAAGCCGGATATCGCCGCACGCGGTCAGAGCGGTGATCGCACTCGAAGACACGCGGTTCTGCCTGCACAATGGGGTCGATTGGGAGCAGGTACAGGATGCCGTGGCCGACAGGCTCAAGGGCGGCCGGCTGCGCGGCGCCAGCACGATCTCAATGCAGACCGCCAAGAACCTGTTCCTCTGGCCCAACCGCACCTATGTGCGCAAGGCGATCGAAGCGCCGCTCACCTTCCTGATCGAATGGGCCTGGAACAAACGCCGTATCATGGAAATCTATATGAACGTGGTCGAGTGGGGACCCGGCATCTACGGCATCGAGGCGGCAGCGCGCGCCTACTTCAAAAAACCGGCGGCCAAGCTGTCGCAATGGGAATCAGGGCTGCTCGCAGCCGTCCTGCCCAACCCGCGAAAGTGGTCGCCGCGCCGCACCACACCCTATCTGCGCGGCCGCGCCAGCACCGCAGTGGCGCGCAGCGCCATACTGGGTCCGTATATAAAATGCGTCGAGCGGTAGGAGCGGCGCGGAAGCGGCGTTGGCGCCAGACGAATTGAAGCTATTTCTGTACGAATTGGATACTCCGTAGTATCCCGCACCTATGCGAAATTCTCGCCTTGGTGGTACGGAAGTGGCCGCGTAACTGCTGTACCTTCACTAACGGTTCGCACCCAAAAACATCCAAAATTTACGCTTGATGGGCGGTCGAACCCAAGAGGGAGTGGCATGGGAAAAGCGTTCCCGCTCGCAGCATTTCTACTGATATTTGCACACGGCCACGCCGTGGCTGATTTCGCGCGTGGCCGAGAGGCGTTTGTCGAAGGGCGGTTTCAAAAAAGCCTTCAAGATTTTCCAATCCTCGGCGCAGACAGGCGACGCGAAATCCCAGATCGGACTTGGCTTGATGCTTACCTGGGGTAAGGGCGCCACGAAAAATCTGTTTGCGGCCTATCAATGGTTCGACCGGGCAGCGAAATCTTCGGAGCCGGTCCATCCGGTGGTTCGCATTTTGGCGCGCACCAACCGCGATTACGTCGCCAAACGTATGTCCGTCCCCACGCTTGCAGACGCAGAGATGACGGCGGCCCTGCGCATCATGCAAGACTACGCGGCGCCCGACAATGACGCGGCAATTCGGACCGTTATCTTCGGCCCGACAGTGCCACTGGCCCGCGTTAACAACCCGCTTCAACCGAATTTGGCACCACACACCGCAGTAGAATAGCGGGCGGCCTGCGCGCGACTGCCACACAAACTATCGGATGATGCCTGTCAGTTGTATGATGCTCCTCATGACTGCAGCGCTGGTCTGCAGCCACCTATCGTGTGGCCTTTACGGGGAGCTTGCGCTTGATAGCAACACTCAGCCTAGTCGAATTAGCCTCGCTCGTCATTTTCGCGCTGATCCTCCTGGTCGCCCTCGTGGTAATCGGCGGTTTTGCCCTGCGATGGAGACGCTTCGTCGTCCACGAGCATCAATGGGGCCTATTGTATAAGAACGGAAAGCTTCTGCGCGTGCTTGGTCCCGGTGCGTATCGGCTGCTGAGGCCACCGCACAGGGTGGACACCCTCGAAAAACGCCGACAACTCGAAGTCATTGGCGGACAAGAGGTGCTGACCCAGGACAATATCGGTTTGAAATTGAGCCTCGTCGCCGACTACCGAATTACCGACCCCGTCAGCCTGACAACCGCGGTGGAAAGTTACCGCGGCCACATTCATCATACGGTTCAGATCGCCGCCCGACAGGCGGTGGCGGCCAAAACCCTCGATACCCTTCTGGAAAACCGGGAACCCATCGCCGCGGAGGTCCAAGCGTTGGTAGCCGAAACGCTGGAGCCGCTGGGCCTGGAGATATGCTCGATTACGCTGCGGGATTTCATGCTCAACAAGGAAATCCGGTCTTCCTATGCCGCCTTGGTGACCGCCCGCAAGGACGGTGAAGCCGCGTTGGAGCGCGCCCGCGGCGAAACCGCGGCCTTGCGCAGCCTCGCCAACGCCGCGCGCATGCTGAAGGACAATCCTGATCTGCTGCAACTTCGGGTTTTGCAAACCATGGCGGCAACGGATTCCGGCAAGCAGACTTTCGTGATGGGTGTCGGCGCGGCGGCCGGGCTCGCGCCCGACCCGGCATCCGACATCGGCGCGAAAAAAACATAGGTTCGCGTACCGCCGCCCTGCGCCCTTCGATTGCCGCCATTGCCGCGGTCGCCTAAACTCCTCGAAGCGGAATGGGGAGGACGCCGTCGCCACATATCTTGTGGGATGGTCCGTCGAGTCCCTCCGCCGGGTTCGATTCCCGTCATCTGTGGAACAGAATAATGATGCCCTTCCGGGCCGGCGCCTCGGCGCAACGATCGGGCGGCCCTGCGGGTTAAGACCCCCGCCAATCGATCGTGGATCCGGGAGGGCATTACCCCGCAGGATGTGCACGACCGGCGACCGGCGTTATTCCGACGGCACCGCCGTGATGATCACGGTAACCTGCGCCAGCGGGTATTCATCGGTGATACTGACGTCAATCTGGGCGCGGGTTCCCGGCGGCGTGATCGCGCCGAGACGGGCGAGCGCCCCGCCGCTGAGTTCCATGGTGGGCTTGCCCGACGGCAAATTGACCACACCCATATCGCGCCAAAACACGCCGTACCGGAACCCCGTGCCGAGCGCCTTCGAACACGCCTCCTTCGCGGCGAAGCGCTTGGCGTAACTTGCGGCGCGCTGATGACGGCGATCGGATTTCTTGCGTTCGACCTCCGTGAAGCACCGGTCCTCGAAGCGGCCGGGAAAACGCACGAGCGTTCGTTCGACACGGCGGATATCGACCAGATCGCTGCCGATGCCGATAATCATCCCAACGGCTCCCCGATCCGGGCCGCATCCATCAGCGCCCGCATTTGCGCGATTGCCGCTGCAAGGCCGTCGAAGATTGCCTCGCCGATCAGAAAATGACCGATATTGAGCTCCACCAGATTGGGGATCGCCGCGACCGGCTGTACGGTGTCGAATGCGAGGCCGTGCCCGGCATGGCATTCCAATCCAACCGCTGCCGCATGGCCCGCCGCGGCAACGATCCGGTCGAGTTCCGCATCGCGTTTCGCGCCTTCCGCCTCGCAATAACTCCCGGTATGCAGCTCGACCACCGGCGCGCCGAGGGCAACCGCCGCATCGAGCTGTCGCGGGTCCGGATCGATAAACAGCGACACACGAAGTCCCGCATCGACGAGCCGGCGCACCACCGGTTGCAGATGATTGTGTCCGCCGGCGGCGTCGAGTCCGCCTTCCGTGGTGAGCTCCTCACGTTTCTCCGGCACGATACAGGCGGCGTGCGGCTTATGACGCAGCGCGATTTCCACCATCTCCTCGGTTGCCGCCATCTCCAAATTGAGCGGCTTGTCGATTTCGGCCATCAATCGCTCGATATCCTCGTCAACGATATGACGCCGGTCCTCGCGCAGATGGGCGGTAATACCGTCGGCGCCCGCTTTGATCGCAAGGTGGGCCGCGCGCACGGGATCGGGATGGCGGATGCCCCGGGCGTTGCGCACTGTCGCAACGTGATCGATGTTTACACCGAGCCGCAGATATTGTGCCACCTTGCGTTCCCCCACGCTCATTCCCGTGCCCGCTTTACCGAGTTGATCACCGAAGTCGCCCGCAACGCGGCGACGATATTGGTGAGTTGCTTCAAGTCCTCGACCTCGATATCGATCAACATTTCAAAGAAATCCGATGACCGGTCGGTGATCTTGAGGTTGCTGATATTGCCGCCGTCGCGGCCGACCACCGTCGATAGCACGCCCAGACTGCCCGGTGCGTTGGCAATCACCACATTGATCCGCGCGGTGTGAAACGTACTGTCCGATTCCGCGTCCCAGGCCACGTCGATCCACCGTTCAGGCATATCGGAGAAGCTCTCCAACACTTCGCAATCGATGGTGTGAATAGTCACGCCCTTGCCGGTGGTCTGGATGCCGACAATACGGTCGCCCGGCAATGGATGACAGCAGCCGGCCATGTGCACCGCCATCCCATGGGTCAAGCCTTTGATCGCCACCGGCTGCGTCTTGCCCTTGCGGGCTCGCCGCAAGGGAACCACGACTTGCCGCCAGCTTCGCTTCTTACTGCCGGGATAGACCGCGGCCAAGACCTCCCCGCCGGCGACGTTGCCGGCGCCCACCGCGGTGAACAATTCATCGGCATCGCGGCAATGAAAGACGTCCAGCACCCCGTCGATCGCCTTGTCGGTCAATTCATACCCGTCCTGGTCAAATACCTTTTCCACGATTTCACGGCCGAGCCCCATATACTCCTGGCGTTCCTGGCCGCGCACGAAACGGCGGATACAGGCGCGCGCCTTGCCGGTGACGACGAAGCTCTCCCAGGTCGGTGACGGCGTCTGCGCCTTCGAGGTGATAATTTCCACCTGGTCGCCGTTGTTGAGCTGCGTGCGCAACGGCGTCATGCGGCCGTTGACCTTGGCGCCGACGCAGGTATTGCCGATATCCGTATGCACCGCATAGGCCAGATCCACCGGCGTTGCGCCATGGGGCAGCGCGTGCAACTCGCCCTTCGGTGTGAAACAAAACACCTGATCGGCGAACATCTCCATCCGCGTGTGTTCCAGGAACTCCTCGGCGCCGCCCGCGTGGTCAAGAATTTCCAGCAATTCGCGCAGCCAGCGGTACTGCATGCCCTCGGTACGCCGGTCCGGCGGCACCCCCTGCTTGTATTGCCAATGCGCGGCGACGCCGAGCTCCGCCACCTCGTGCATTTCCCAGGTGCGAATCTGGATCTCGACGCGCTGGTTCTCCGGCCCCAGCACGGTGGTGTGCAACGACCGGTAGCCATTCGGCTTGGGCAGCGAGATATGGTCCTTGAACCGACCCGGCACCAGCCGGTAGTTCGAATGAATGATGCCGAGCGCCCGGTAACAATCCTCGACGCTCTCCACCAGGATGCGGAAGGCCATGATATCGGACAGCTGCTCGAAACCGACATTCTTGCGCTGCATCTTGCGCCAGATCGAATTCGGCAGTTTTTCGCGTCCGGACACATCGGCCAGCAACTCTTTTTCCGCCAGCTTTGCGCGCAATTCATCGATCACCCGTCCACCAACATCGCCACCGCGCTGGCGCAGGAATTCAAGACGGCTGAGGATCGACGCACGAGCATCCGGATTGAGTTCGGCGAACGCCAAATCCTCCAGTTCCTCCTTCCAGTCCCGAATGCCAATTCGCTCGGCCAGAGGGATGTAGATGTCCATGGTTTCGCGGGCGATGCGGCGGCGCTTGTCCGGATCCTTGATATACCCAAGCGTGCGCATGTTGTGCAGCCGGTCGGCCAGCTTGACGATCAGGACGCGGATGTCCTGCGACATGGCTAGCACCAGCTTGCGGAAATTCTCGGCCTGTTTGCTTCGGTCGGACTGCAGCTCGAGCTGCGACAGCTTTGTCACGCCATCGACCAGTCGGGCAATTTCACCGCCGAACTGGCCTTCGATGTCGTCGAGCGTCGCCACCGTATCCTCGACCGTGTCGTGCAACAGGCCAGTGATGATCGACGCCGCGTCGAGCTTCTTTTCGGTGAGGATCCCGGCGACTTCCACCGGGTGGGAGAAATAGGAATCGCCCGAAGCGCGCTGCTGATTGCCATGCGCCTTCATGGAAAAGACATAGGCGCGGTTAAGCGTCTGCTCATCCGCAGCCGGATCGTATTCTTTTACGCGTTCGACGAGTTCGTATTGACGCATCATGGCCGGGCACTCCCCGGCCATGTTAGCGCAATTGTGGCGCTATAGGGCGCGCCGTCCGTCATTCGCCTCCGAATTGCGGCGGCGTTGGAACGTCGGTGTCGTCGGGCGCAACGTCGGTGCCCTCGCCCGCAGGGGTATCCGTCGCGGCATCCGGGCTCGGCAGCACTTCGAGCGCACCGGACGTGTCTTCAAAACCGCCGGTGCCGGCCAGCGCGGCCGCCATCATCTCCATCGGCTCGTCTTCTTCGGGCTCGTCGATTTCGGCGACCTTTTGGAGACCACGCACCAGATCATCCTGGAGCTTGTCCAACTCGACCGTCTCCTCGGCGATCTCCCGCAACGCAACGACCGGATTCTTGTCGTTGTCGCGCTCTAGCGTAATTTCCGAACCGGAGGAGATGTCCCGGCTCCGCTGGGACGCCAACATAACCAAATCAAACCGGTTGGAGACTCGTTCTACACAATCTTCGACGGTGACGCGCGCCATGGTACCTCTGCTTTCACTTCGACAAAATGTCTCGACAGGATGCCGTTCCGTTTCGCCCTGCGTCGCCGTTCCTCGGCGATCCGGCACCAAAAACGGCCCGGCGGACGGGGTTCAGACTATATGTCGCCGATCATGGCAAATTCAAGGTATTTACGCTGCCCTGACCCGGAAAATCCACCTTTCCCGGGACACCACGGCGGGATTGCGACAAAATGAGCGATCGCGCCACTTGCGCAATCGGACACGGCGCTCTAAGTAATGGTAAGCCCCTCCTGAAACTGTATTTTTCATTTTGGCAGGTGGCAATATTATTAATTTACAAACAAAAATAAGGAGATATTAGCGCCATGCTGGACGAAATTTACGAAAATGAAAAAGTCGGCCTCTTTATTGATGGTTCTAATCTATATGCAGCGGCGCGTGCTCTTGGGTTTGACATAGATTACAAGAAATTATTGAATCTATTCACTAAAAAAGCTCGGGTAATCAGGGCTTATTACTATACGGCGCTGGTCGAAGACCAAGAATATTCGCCGATCCGCCCCCTGGTCGATTGGCTCGACTACAACGGCTACACCATGGTCACGAAGCCGACCAAGGAATTCACCGACGCATCGGGCCGGCGCAAGATCAAGGGCGACATGGACATCGAACTGGCGATCGACGTGATGGAAATGGCGCCGCACCTGGACCATGTCGTGATTTTCTCCGGCGACGGCGATTTCCGCCGGCTGGTCGACGCGGTGCAGCACAAGGGCGTGCGCGTCAGCGTGGTCAGCACGGTCAAGACGCAGCCCTCGATGGCGGCGGACGAGTTGCGCCGTCAGGCGGATGTTTTCATCGAACTGCAGAGCCTGGCCGACGAAATCGCCCGGCGCCATGTGGAGCGGCCGTCTTTCCCCGCCGCTGACGCGATCGACGACGATGACGATCATGAGGATATTGACGAGGACGGTTACGAAGACGATTACGACGACGAAGCGGTCGTCGAAACGGTCCGGCGCTGATCCGAAAGCCGGTGGCGGCGCCGTCTATCCGTCCCAGCGGTCCTGGCACCGGCGGTCCCGCCCCGGCGGCGCCTGACGCCGGGTGCGCCCTGTGCCCGCGATTGGCGGCGTTCCGGGCCGACAATCACGCGAAATTCCCCGACTTCCATAACGCGCCGGTGGCGAGCTTCGGCCCGCTCGACGCGCGCCTGCTGATCGTCGGTCTGGCGCCCGGCCTTAAGGGGGCGAATCGGACCGGCCGGCCGTTCACCGGCGACTACGCGGGCGACCTGCTCTACCCCACCCTGCTGCGCTTCGGCTTCGCGCGCGGCACTTTCGGCGCCAGCGCCGATGACGGGCTTGAGCTGGTCGACTGCCGGATCACCAATGCGGTGCGCTGCGTGCCGCCCCAGAACAAGGTAACCGGCGACGAAGCCGCCACCTGCCGCCCCTTCCTGGTGGCCGAGATCGCCGCGATGAGCAACCTGACCACCGTGCTGGCGCTCGGACTGGTCGCCCACAACGCGGTGCTACGCACCTTCGGCGAGAAACAAAGCGCCTGGAAATTCGCCCACAACGCCCGCCACGAACTGCCGAACGGCCTGACGCTCGCCGACAGCTACCACTGCTCGCGCTACAACACCAATACGGGACGGCTGACGGAAGCCATGTTCTGGGACGTGTTCGAGAGCGTGCGGGGGCCAATCGACGCCTAAGGTCTCTACCCCTTCTCCCGCATCAATCTGCCCTTTTGGCGCTGCCAGTCGCGCCTCTTCTCGGTCTCGCGCTTGTCGTGCTGCTTCTTGCCCTTGGCGAGGCCGAGTTCGAGCTTGGCGATGCCGCGTTTGTTGAAATAGATCTTGAGCGGGATCAGCGTGACGCCTTCGCGCTTGACCGCGCCCAGCAGCCGGTCGCGTTCCTTCTTGTGCAGCAGCAGCTTCTTTGGGCGCCGCGGCTCATGGTTGAAGCGCGACGCGTTGGGATATTCCTGGATGGTGCAGTTCAGCAGGTAGAGCTCGCCGTCCTTCGGGCCGGCATAGGCTTCCGCCAGGCTCGCCTTGCCGTCGCGCAGCGACTTTACCTCGGTCCCCTCCAGCATGAGGCCGGCCTCGATCACCTCCTCGATGTAATAATCGAAGCGCGCGCGGCGGTTCTGCGCCACCGGCGGGCCGCCATTGTCCCCCTTGGGGATGGATTTTGCGCCGCTCTTGGCCATCGGATCGCTGATTTGTCTGTTGT
>CAYYBI010000295.1:0-4243 GCA_964469835.1 uncultured Rhodospirillaceae bacterium | reverse complement strand
GTTCTTCCTCGCTGACCTCGAGCGCCGATTTATCATTGATCTCGCGCAGGTTCCCGTTCGGCGTATACCGAATTTCTTCGCGGTATGCCTGATAGTCATCCTTCCAGAAGCGCTCGTATTCCGGTGTCATCGGTTCGTTTTGCGACGGGATCGAATAGTTCGGCGTGCGCTGGAAGACAGTGACATGGGCCGCTTCCTCCGCCAGGACCGGGATGGCCTGGATGCCGGAGGACCCGGTTCCGATCACCGCAATGCGCTGGCCGGAGAAATCGACTTTCTCATGCGGCCAGTTGCCGGTGTGATAGGTCTGGCCCCGATAGTCGGCGAGACCCTCGATATCCGGTGTCTGCGCGGTCGAGATACAGCCGGTCGCCATGATCAGGAATTGCGCGCTTACCCGTTCGCCGGCGTCGGTTTCCACCATCCAGCGGCAAGCGCCCTCGTCGAAATGAGCGGTCGTCACCTCCGTTTCGAAGTCGATATCACTGCGCAGATCGAAGCGGTCGGCGACGTGATTGGCATAGGCCAGGATTTCCGGCTGGGCCGAAAATTTCTCGCTCCATTGCCAATCCTGTTGCAGGTCTTCGTCGAAGGAATAGGAATATTGCATGCTCTCGACGTCGCAGCGCGCGCCGGGATAGCGGTTCCAGTACCAGGTCCCGCCGACCCCCCCGCCGCGCTCGAACACACGGGTCGAAAAGCCCAGACCACGCAGGCGATGCAAGAGATAAAGACCGGAAAATCCGGCACCCACGATCACCACGTCGACCGACGCGACCGCATTTGACTGACCCGACATGAAATACTTCCTGACCACTGAGTACCGATTCAGATATCGGCACCTTGAAAGATAAAATACATAAATCGTTCCCGTCCGGGAAGTCCGGACCGCGCCCTGCGGCAAAATTGGAGACCTGACAAGAAGCGCCCTATCAAGGACGACCCAAGCTTAGCATTGGATTTTGACGACACTGCAAGATGCCGAACGCCTTGCCAATTCACATGGACGCACCATTTCTGGTTCGACGCGGCATCGATCGCGTGCCCGATTGCCGCGAAGTACCGGAATGTTTTTCAAAGGGAGCGTAGGTATGCCGAACACGTCCACGAATTGGCCTTCGAAGTTTTCTCGATCAGTCGGATCGTTTGTTTGGGTGCTGGCGACCGGTCTCATGATCGCGCCGGCGATGGACGTGTTGGCAGATGACGACCCGAGCCCGAAATCGGCGCCGGTGACATCGCCGGAGCAAATCAAGCTCAATTCAGCCAGGGCAAAGATAAAGGCGAAGCAGTACGAAGCGGCGATCCCACTGCTGCAGGAAGTCGTCGCTGCAAACGGCCGGAATGCCGACGCCCATAACCTGCTCGGCTATTCGAACCGCAAGCTTGGCCGCTATCCGGACGCGTCGAAGGCTTATGCCCGGGCGCTCTCCCTCGATCCGAAACACAAGGGTGCGCTGGAATATCAAGGCGAGCTCTTCCTCAAGCTTGGGCAAATCGAAAAGGCCCGGAAAAACCTCGAACGGTTGGATTCGATCTGCTGGCTCGGCTGCGAGGAGTACACGGATTTGAAGGAAGCGATCGCGGCCTATAAGAAAAAGCGCGGCAGTTGACGCACACCGGCTCGGCGAGTATCCGCTCCATTGCTAGAAACCGAAATTCCCGAACCAACATGTGCGGTCGTGCCAAGTATGCTTGCGCTTCCCCCAAGTATTGTTGCTCGGCCGCAGTGAGGCACGGGGTGCTCTAGGATCGACGGCGGGAATGCTGCGTGTTCTTGAAGTACAAAGGTGGAACCATTTCCCAAGCAATACGGCGGTTGCAACTTCCCCTAAAAGGTCGGAAAATTAACAATTAATCTCAACCGGGTAAGGGGCGCCGTGGCGACGGCCGCACAGGGAGACGCCATGAAACGCGCCTATATGATCCTGGGACTGTTGCTGATAGCGGCGGGATGCACGCCGAAAGTCGTTGTCGAGGTTCCCAAGGAACCGATCACCTTCAATATCAATATCAAACTGGATGCGGAAGTTCAGGTCATTACGCGCGGCCTGCTGCAGACCGATACGGATTTGAGCGGACGGGTGCCGGTCGACCTGCGCCGCATCGATCTAGAGGAACTTCTCCCGCTCCTTGGCGTCAATGGATTGGACGGGACCGGCATGCTCAGCGGCACTGTTCCCCTTCGCATCTCGAACGGCAAACTCACGGTCCGCAAGGGCGCGTTGCGGGCGCGTGGCCCTGGCCGGATCCGACTTGCCGGCCCTGAATTAGCGAAACGGCTTTCAGTACGTCCGGATGACCCCGACACGGTATCGAAGATCCTCGCCGATTTTCACTATCGGAAACTGACGCTGCAATTGGACAAGCGGCCGGGCGACCTTGGAACGGTCAAGCTTAACATGGAGGGGGCAAACCCCGCGGCGTATGACGGTCGTCCCGCTGTGTTCAAAGTCCGCATTGAGAACGATTTCAAAAGGTTCAAGACATGGTGCCTTCCGAGGCGTTCAGACCTTTCCGGAAGCGCAAAGGCGAGACGGGAAATGGACAGATGCGGAATTGTCGAAACGCGGTAGCGGAGGAACCGACCGCACCTTCCCGCCCCGCGCCTATGCCATATGAAACGCCCGCGGGGCGATATGCCGCTGAAATCCTGCGCGCGCCGCGAGCCGCGCCTGCCAGGCCTCGAGATGCGGCATCGCCGGACCGTCCTGCGCAAAACAATACCAGCGATAGACGGCCGCACCCGGCGGAATATCGCCGACCGTAAAATCCGCGCCCGCCACGTAAGGGCGCGCCGCCAGATGCCGGTCGAGTAGCTGCAACCACGGCAGCATGGTCCGGCAGGATTCCGCCACATTGGCGGCGTCGCGCCGATCTTCCGTCAGCCGCACCAACTCCATCACGAGGATGTGCAGCACCGGTTCCAACCGGGCATTGGTCCAGTCCATCCACTGGCTCGCCAGTCCGAGGGTTTCCAGGCTGCCGCCGAAGAGCGGACCGGGCGCATATTTCTACGCCAGGTAGCGGACGATGACGTTCGATTCCCAGAGCACGAAGCCGTTATCGTCGATGGTGGGCACCGTGCCATTCGGGTTCATCGCCCGGTATTCCTGCGTATCGACGATGCCATAAGGCGGGTTGCCGCCGGAGACATGTCCCTTCGGCCCCATGGTGGCGCTGGCCAGCGTCAATTCGAACGACAAATCGGCTTCGGCGCAGGTCCACAACACCCGCTGCGTGTGAATCGAGTTGGGGCGTCCCCAAATCCGCAATGTCATTTCCTAAGCGCCCCCTTGCGCTAGCCACAACCGTCCCTTTTGTCTTGCCGAAGCGGAAATTAGGTTAACGGCCCTTAGCAACAATTTGGCAGTCATCCGCAATAAGCCTGTCGGCTCGGGGCCGGTCATTGGTATGGTAGCGGGCATATCACGCGGGAGCTCGAAGAATTCGATGTTCAAGGTTGGAGACACGGTTCGTCATGTCGGCCGAAACGTCGTCGGCATTGTTGTCGAAACGGACGGTGACACGGTCTATCTGGAACAATCCAATGGCGTCGAAGTCGATTTCGTCGCGTCCGCCCTGGTGCTTGAAAGCCAGTTTCAGGCGCAACACAACACGACGGTTCGCGACGACGCCGGTTCCCGTGAATATGACGCAATCTATAATGCTGTCTTGAGCAATTTGTATCCCGCCATTATTACACTGGGGCAGCAGGCCCATGCGAATATTGAGCGCGTGCCAGGGGTCATCGCGAAAAGTTGGGACGCCCTCAGTTCCCTCCAGAAGCTTAATGCCATTTCCACGGCCACGGATATTCCGGTGAAATTCTGGATTGATGCTAACCAACCCGGCGCGAAGCCTTCAATCGCCGCGCTTCAATTGTCGGTCCTCGGAAAGTCTGGTCGAAAAGCGTGACGCTACAGTCTGCCTCCGGCTATGAAGTCCACCTCGGCAAAAAGTAGTAGATCGGACGAACTCAAGACCAATCCGCTTTGCACCCAATGGCCGAAATCCGGACAACTATGCAGACGCTTCCACCGTTCGAGGATTCTGTCCTTAAAGCGGTACACCCAACGTACTGTTGTGCAAATAATGCGAATCACCCCTTTTTGCATCGTACAGGCTTTCTCGCACCCAATATTTGGACTTGGTGCCTACCAACGTTCCCGGGTGCGAAAAGCCTGCCCAGGGGGGAACAAGAAGTCCGGTCTCGGCCGGGAATTTTGATCGTGATAAATTA
>CAYYBI010000294.1:0-13156 GCA_964469835.1 uncultured Rhodospirillaceae bacterium | reverse complement strand
GGTCAGCCGTTGGAGACGCAACTCCAAGATTGCCCGGGCTTGCTGCTCGGAAAGGCGGTATTTCCCATCGACGACCCCATGTCCAGGGTCGTCGATTATCTTAATAAAATCAGCGACATCTTCGGCAGGCCAGTCTTGTCCGGTTAATTCTTGGCGCGCGGTCGCCGGATCGGGTGCCTTTCGGATCAGCGCGATGATGCGGTCGATATTGTTGATGGCAACAAGAAGCCCGGCCAGGATGTGAGCGCGTTCCCGCGCCCGGCGTAACTCATAAATGCTCCGGCGGGTAACGACTTCTTCGCGAAATTTAATGAACGCGACGATGATTTCCGGCAACGTCAGCATTTCCGGCCGGCCGCCATTCAGGGCCAGCATGTTGACCCCAAAACTGGTCTGCAGCGCGGAATAACGGTAGAGTTGCGCCAGCACCACATCTGCGACCGCGTCGCGCCGCAGTTCGACCACGACCCGCACGCCCTCACGGTCCGACTCGTCGCGCAGATCTGAAATGCCCTCGATCGTTTTCTCGCGTACGAGTTCGCCGATGCGCTCGAGCATGCGCGACTTATTGACCTGATAGGGCATCTCGGTGACCACGATCGCTTCACGATCCCGGGCCATTTCCTCGATATGGGTCCGGCCGCGCATCACCACCGATCCCCGGCCCGTATGATACGCCGCCCGAATGCCGGAGCGTCCCAGGATAAGCGCGCCGGTTGGGAAATCCGGCCCCGGCACGATCTCAATCAGCTCGTCCGTCGTAATTGCCGGATTTTCCATATACGCCAAACAGGCATCGATGACTTCGCCCAAATTATGGGGCGGTATGTTCGTCGCCATGCCGACGGCAATACCACCGGCGCCATTGACCAGCAAATTGGGATAGCGCGCCGGCAGGACCGTCGGTTCTTCAACGGTATCGTCGTAGTTGGATTGAAAATCGACCGTTTCCTTGTCGATATCATCGATCAGCGCTTCGGCTGCCTTGGCAAGCCGCGCCTCGGTGTAGCGCATCGCCGCGGCCGGATCGCCGTCCATCGAACCAAAATTGCCCTGACCGTCGATCAGCGGGAGTCGCATTGAAAAATCCTGCGCCATTCGAACCATGGCGTCATAAATCGCCTGGTCGCCATGGGGATGGTACTTACCCATGACATCACCAACGATCCGCGCGGATTTTCGATGCGGCTTCGACGAATCGTAACCGCTTTCCTTCATCGCATAGAGGATGCGCCGATGCACCGGTTTCAGGCCGTCTCGGATGTCCGGCAGCGCTCGGCTCACGATTACGCTCATCGCGTAATCGAGATAGGAGCGCTTCATCTCCTCTTCGATAGTGACTTGTGAGATGTCGATCGGCTTGTCGCCGCTAGGGCTTTTGCTCAAGGCGTCACATCACGTTTCAAGGCAGGATAATGGCCAAAAATCACCAGCAACGCCGATGGTTTTCATTTGGCCGAAACCTAACAGAATGTAGTTCCTCAAACAATGTCATTTGGCGGCGACCGGCAAAAAACGTCTATCCCGTAAGACACGAAAAAAGGAGAGCCGAAGCCCTCCCTTTTTGCGTTCTTCGAATGTGTCCGAGATTATTTCTCGAAGAAAATCTCGGCGCGACGAGCCTTATCCGGAGCCTCGCCCACCTTCGCCACCCCGGCGCCGGCGATATCGATAGACTTCGCACCGCTTTTCTCCAAGCGATGCTTGACCGAATTGGCGCGACGCATGGAGAGCTGCTGGTTGTAGCGGGCATTCCCCTTGCTGTCCGTATACGCCACGATACGCAGTTTCTTGACCTTCTCAGACCGGATGGCCTGCATGACATCAAACAAAGTGCCTTCGGATTCTTCGGTCAAATTCGTGGAATTGGATTTGAAATAGACCACGTACTTTCCCGAATCGCCGATTCCGGCCATGCTTTTCATCTTGCCGCCGAATTCGGACATCGACTCGCAAGCACCCAAGGCAAACAACATACCCAAGCTCGCAAGAATAAATTTGAACCTCATTGCCAAGTCCTCCTGAATATTACTGGCGTTACGGTTATGCGACCGATATTGCGGATTGCGCATAATCGACACGCACGCTCGGCAGCAAAATTAACCTAGCCATAAGATTTCGGCCGCGAATGCAAAATTGGCCGCGATACATAAGTCTCTTATCGCTCAAGGAGGTTAAGGGTCAGTTAAAAAATGGAAGCTCAATTTTATCGAACTCCGCCGCCGGCGGCGGGCGCCCTAAAATTTACCATAACGAACCGGGATACCGCCGTGCGGCCGCCATTGCGACACGCACGGCCTAAAATTTTCAAGCGTTCGCCATGTGAACCTGACGCTGGGGATAGGGTATCGATATATTCTCTGCATCAAATCGTTCCTTGATGTTCCGCATCAAATCGAAACGAATTGGCCAATAATCGCCAGCCTCGCACCATGCACGAACAACGAGGTTGACTGAGCTATCCGCTAACTCGGATACGGCGATCAAGGACGCAGGGTCTTTTCGGATACGCGCATCCGCATCAATGAGCGCTTGAATCGACGAAACCGCCTTGCCGATATCGTCCTCATAGGCAATTCCGATCAGCAAATCGACACGGCGGGTCGCGTTGAAACTGACGTTTCTAATTGCATTGCCCCAAATCTGACTGTTGGGCACGATGATTCGGACATTGTCGCCGGTATTCAACTCGGTCACGAACAAGGACAGTTCATGCACTGTTCCGGATTGCCCGCCGACCTCGACAAAATCACCGACCTTGTACGGGCGGAATATCAACAACATGACGCCGGCTGCGACGTTGCTCAATGTTCCCTGTAGCGCTAGACCGATCGCCAATCCCGCAGCGCCGAGCAAGGCGATAAGGCTGGCAGTTTGCACACCGAATTGATTGAGCACCGCGAGGACGGTGAAAATAATCACCACGTATTTGACCAAGCTGGCAAAGAAGCGACGCAAGGTTTGATCGAACCGGCTAACTTTGCCGAGAGCCCGAGTAGTGGCGCCATGCGCCCACTTGGCGACGAACAACCCGATAACCAAGATCGCGATTGCGCCCAAGATGTCCAATCCGTACGACGCAGAAATTTGGATAAGGGCGTCGATGGTTTCGTTCAAATTTTCCTGAAAGTCGAACTGCATGTCGCGGTATCCCGAATATTGAAGTTTATGCGCAATGGCGCCCGGTCGATGGCCCGCCACCATACGAAAAGAGGGGAATGCGGCAATACCGATCCCCCTCGCTTCAATCCGTCCTAATGGGACGAACGCAAACTACTTGGCGAAAATAATGATCGCCCGCCGGTTAACCTGATTCGGCTTTCTTGTATCGACGATCGGATCCTTCGGACCCGGCGCCGACGTGGTGATAACCTTCGCGCCCGCGCCCTTGATTTTCTCGGCAAGATCCTGAGCACGCATTTCTGCGAGCTTGTCATTGTATGGGTTCTTACCCGAGAGGTCTGTATAGGCGATGATGTGGACTTTCTTCGGCTTGTTCACCCGCACCTTTTGCATGATATCGTATAACGCGCCTTCCGACTCTTCCGTCAGGTTCGTCGAATCGAATTTAAAATGGACGGTGAACGGACTTCCGGAAGCTACTTTCCTTTTCTTCCCGAATTTTGCCATCGCGATTTCAAAAACCTCGCGGCATGCGGCGATATCATTCGCCTGAATGCCTTCCTCCGCTTCCTGCACCCAGCAGTCAAAGGAGGTCTGTGCTTCGGCAGCCACATTCGGCATTTTTTTGACGTTCGGGCCCGCCAGCGCCTTGACCAGCCTGCTGCGCGCGCCGGCAAGATCCTTCGCGGAACTGTCCGTTACGACAACGCCGGTCACTTTACGCGGCGGCAACCCATCCGGTGCAACCTGTTGGCCGGCAGCGGCCGCTTTCGCCTTCATTATAAAATGCTTGGCGTCGCGAAGATCGCCTTCATTCTCCTCGATCTTGGCAAGCTTCACATAGTTGGCATGCAAACTACTGTCGAATTTGGTGCCGGCCGGCTTGGTCAGCTCGACCTGCTTGATGAGATCCGCGTTCGAACATGCTCCCAACAAAAGTATGCCCGCAACACCGGCGAACAACGCAATTCTGGTCATTATTACCTCCGTGATCTTGAGTAGTGCCCCATTTCGCCACTGCTTAAGCCGCCGGTTACCCCGAACTAGCTTTGCTACGACCCTTAGCGAGAGCCTATTCGGATAGCGGAAATAGCGCAACAGCGCACGATCAAACGGTCAGGTGCTAGTCCATACGGCGAAGGAGCATCGCTAATGGTGGTACGCCGTTCCTTCTCGACAGGCGTCGATTTAGCCGAAATCGTAAAAGGACCAACAGAGCGTCAGCCGCTAGGGACGGTGCCGTCGGCCATGAAAAAAGGGACCGCCGTAAGGCGGTCCCTTTTCTCCGTTTCGGCAAAAGCCGTGTTGAACCGTTATTATTTCTTCTTGGGTTTGTGGAAGACGATTATCCCACGACGGTTCGTCTGGTTCGGTTTCTTCGTTTCCACAATCGGCTCCTTGTCACCCACGGCGACAACGATGACTTCCTTGACGCCCGCACCCTTCATGGACTCCGCAAGCTTCGCGCCCCGCTTTTCGGAAATCTTCATATTCTGTTCGGGCGTACCGGCCAGATCCGAATGCACATAGAGTGTCACCTTCTTAATCTTGTAAGGCCGTACCTTCTGCATGATGTCGAACAGGGAGCCCTCTGAGGAATCCGTCAGATCAACCGAGTTGCTTTTGAAATAGACCGTGAACGGGCTGCCCGAAGCTGGTTTCTTCTTTTTTTTCTTCTTTTTTGCCGGCGCCTTCATGGCATCTTTTTTCGCCATTTTCTTGGCGCCCGTATCCGACATAGATCCCTTGTCCATGCTTTCGCACGCGCCGAGCATTCCGAATGACAGCGCACACAAGATGATTAGCAGTTGTCGCATTTTTTCTGAGCCTCCATTTTGCTCTTAATTACCCCATACTCTATACACACCGCCGAGACCCCCAAGCCCCCATGACTGGCGCGCCAAGTGCCCGGATGGTAGTGACATAATCCGGTAAGCGCAACCGCGAGCCCATTTCAAACCTGGCCAAGAATTAGGCACGCGATTGAAATATCCTGGGGAAGTCGCCCCTCTCTAGAACGGTATTTCGTCGTCTAGATCACCGCCGGGCGGCGGCCCGCCTTGATCGGAAGATCCATAGTTCTCGTTCTGATCCCCAAATCCACCGGCCGAACCAGACGCACCGCCCCGGGAATCGAGCATCGTCAATTGCCCGCGGAACTTCCGTAACACCACCTCGGTGGTGTATTTCTCCTGGCCGCTTTGGTCCTGCCACTTGCGGGTCTGCAGTTCCCCTTCCAGGTAGACCTTCGCCCCCTTTTGCAAATACCGCTCGGCGACATCGCACAGCCGGTCATCAAAGATGACGACACGATGCCACTCCGTCTTTTCCTGCGGCTCGCCCGTGGTGCGATCCTTCCAGCGATCGGACGTTGCGACAGACAGATTGCAGACTTTGCCGCCATTCTGCATCGTTCTGACTTCCGGATCGCGCCCCAAATTGCCGATCAGGATTACCTTGTTTACGCTCCCCGCCATAGACTCTCCCGGCCCTCGCATAGAATGAAATCTTCGCTATCTTACTGTCTCTCCCAAGGGGCCGCACGGGTTAATTCAGTGGACCAATCCGGCCCCGTCGCAGACACTACGGCGCCGGAATATATTTTTTTGTGCAGCATTGAAATTCAATGTCTTACCGGTTTGGACATCCGGCCATTGTCGGTAGAATGACGGAGGCCGGTTCACAATTTCCATCCGGGGTGAACGCAGCCGGGCATGGAGCGATGGCATGAAATCGCCCGGAGTCGCCGCCACTGAAAATTGCCCTATCGAGAACTTTCGCATCGACCGTGAGGAAACGCCGTGGCCCAGCAGAACAAGATTGAAGAACACGCATTTTCGATAAACCCATTATCCGATGTCGCCGGCGCCGAAGTGCGCGGTCTGGATCTATCCCTTCCGTTCGCGGCGGATATTCGCGATACCGTCCTCGATGCATTCGCCCGGCATCACGTACTGGTTTTCCGCGACCAGGATCTCACCGACGACCAGCAGATGGAGATGACCGAACGCTTCGGCGAACCCGAAGGGCACGTTTTCCGGACGGCCAGCGGCGAGCAGTCGCCGAAGGTGCATTTGGTGAGCAATCTCGACGCCGACGGCAAGCCCAGCGGCACGCCGTTCACCTTCGGCAGTTTCTACTGGCACACGGACAAATCCTATCACGACGTCCCCTCCTTCGCGACGTTCCTGCACGCTCGTGAGCTGCCGCCCGAAGGCGGCGATACCGAATTCGCGAACATGCTCATGGCCTATGAAGCACTGGACGCGGAAACGCGTGAGCGAATTGCGCCGCTGCGCGCGGTCCATAGCTGGGAAGCAAATCGGCGCAACACCGGAAACCGGCCTGCGACCGAAAAAGAAAAAGAAGAGAAACCGCCGGTTTCCCATCCGATCGTCCGATCGCATCCGGATCGCGGCCAAAAATCCCTCTATATCGGCATCCACACATCCCACGTGGAAGGCCTGCCGCAGACGGAAGGCGAAAAACTGCTGAATGACCTACTCACACACGCGACGCAACGAAAATTCGTCTATGTGCATGAGTGGCGGCCAGGCGACCTGGTGATGTGGGACAACCGTTGCCTGCTGCACCGGGTGATCGGCAATTACGACATGGACAAATACCGCCGCGTCATGCACCGCACCGTCGTCAAGGGCGTGGTGCCGGTATGAGCGTAGAGGAGAGCGATGCGATGTCGATTGAGGTGATTCCGACCGGCGCGATGCTCGGCGCCGAAATTCACGGCGTCGACGGCAGCCGTCCGATCCCGGCCGAGACGCGGCAGGCAATTCTCGACGCATGGCATGAACACCTCGTCCTGCTGTTCCGCGATCAACGGTTCGACGTTGAGGCACACCTCAACTTCGCCAGCATATTCGGCGAGCTCGACCTGCCGGCGCAGGGATTGCTGGGTTTGGGACGGGAGCGGCATTTGCCCGACGAGATACCCGAGACGGTCAACATCATTTCCAACATCGAAGAGAACGGCAAACCAATCGGCGCCTTGGGCGCGGACGAGGCACGCTGGCACACCGACAGTTCCTTCGTCGAACGCCCGATCGGCGCGAGTGTTCTCTATGGCATCGAAGTCCCGCCACAGGGCGGCAACACCTCGTTCCTCAACATGTACGCGGCGCTCGAAGATCTGCCGCCGGAACTGCGCCGCCGCATCGAAGGCCGGAAGGCGCTGCATTCCTGCGTGTACAGCAGCAATGGCGAACGACGGCCGGAATTCGACGCGGTGTCCGACGTCTCGAAAGGCCCCGGCCCCTTGCATCCGCTCATCCGCACCCATCCGGCGACCGGCCGCCAATGCCTGTTCCTCGGCCGCCGGCTGAAATCCTACATCCCCGGCCTGCCCGTGGAGGAAAGCGAAGAATTGCTCGACGCCCTCTGGGCGCACGCCACCCAGCCGCGCTATGTCTGGGAGCACGTATGGCGCCCCGGCGACGTCGTGGTCTGGGACAACCGCTGCACCATGCACCACCGCAAACCCTTCGACCCGAACAGCCGGCGGCGCATGCATAAGGTGCACACGATGGGAGAAATTCCCGCCTGACGGGGCAACCCGCCGACGCCTCCACATTTAAACTATCGGCAGGCTGCCGAACGGCACGACCTTGTTATCGATGTCATGCCCGATATCCGCGCGGCCGAGATAGGGAATGCCGGCCTTCCCGCACCAATGCGCGACAACCTCTTCCTCCGACAGCACGAAATCCGGATCGTTCGGCGGAATATCGCTGCATCGGCCGAGCATGATGCCCGATACCTTACGGATATTGGGATTGCTGGTGATATGGAACAGCAGCCGATCGATCTTGTACATGTACTCGGATACTTCTTCGAGCATCAGAATGTGGCCGGTCAAATCCGGCTGCAGCGGCGTGCCGATCAGGTGGCTGAATACAGCCATGTTGAAGGCGGCGGTTTTTACGGACTCCGACACGGTCGCTTCCACCGCATCAGGCGTCCGGTCGACAAGATAGGCGAGCGCCCGACCGACCGCCGCCTCACCGCCGTCCCGCTTGATGTCCGACGGCATCGGACCATGCGCCAATCCGGTAAATCCGGCGTTATACAAAGGCGCGAGCAAACAGCCGACATCGCTATAGCCCAGATAGAGCTTGCCGGCGGCGGCTCCGGTCAATTTGGAAACAATATCTTCGGCGATCCGGCAAGCGCCATACCCGCCGCGGGCAAACCAAAGCGCTTGGAAGCTGTCGTCATTCGCAATGTCGAGGAAAGCCTGCAGACGACTGGCATCGTCGCCGGCAAAATGATTGGAAGACAGGAAACATTGGGGATGGAAGTGGATTTCGGCTTGCCCGTCCGGATAAAGGTGCGCCGCCAAATCCATAATCCGCTTCGCAAGGTCGTGATCGATACGGGTTCCCGGCGCCATGACGCCAATTCTGATCTTGTCTCCAGCCACGCGGTCAATCCTCGCTTTCGGCGTTCTTGTCAGGCCCGTTCCGCCGCTATAGGTATCAACGGATGAACCGGGACCGGCGATATTTCTTCTGCGGAATCGGCGGCAGCGGCATGTTGCCGCTGGCCCTGATTCTACGGGCGAAGGGCTTTGCCGTGGACGGTTCCGACCGCATGCTAGACCAGGGCGGAACGCTACAGAAGTTCGAATTTCTCCGCGCCCGCGGCATCCAGCTGTTTCCCCAGGATGGCAGCGGCCTGACCGGCCCCGATCAGACGCTCGTCGCCTCGGCAGCGGTCGAGGAGACGGTGCCCGACGTCAAGGCGGCCCGCACCGTAGGCGCCGACCGGATCACGCGGGCGGAACTGCTGGCGGAGCTCTTCAACGCCGCACCCTGCGGTGTCGCCATCGGCGGCACCAGCGGCAAATCGACCACGACCGGCATGGTGGGCGTCATCCTGCATGAAACCGGCCTGGACCCGACGGTCATGAACGGCGCGGTCATGAAGAATTTCATGACGACCGACACGCCGTTCGCCTCGGCCGTGGTCGGTGACAGCGAATTTTTCGTCAGCGAGGTCGATGAGAGCGATGGCTCGATTGCGCTCTATACGCCACGCATCGCAGTCGTGAACAACATCGCGCTCGACCACAAATCGCTCGACGAACTACGCGCGTTGTTTCGGGCGTTTGCCAGCACGGCCGAGACCGTGGTGTTGAACCTCGACAATGACGAAACCGCCGCGATGGCCGCGGCTATTCCATCGGACAAGACAATCACCTTCAGCCTGGGCGATCCTTCGGCGGACTTGGCCGCCAGCGCCTTGTCGCCCGAACCGGCCGCGATCGCGTTCGACGTGACCGAACGGGCTACCGGCGCGACCGTTCCGGTACGCGTGCCGGTGCCGGGCCGGCATAACGCAGCCAACGCCTTGGCAGCCCTCGCTGCCGCACGCGCCTGCGGCGTTCCATTAGCAGCGGCCGCCGCCGCGCTTGGCACCTTCCGTGGCCTGCGCCGGCGGCTCGAGATCGTCGGCGAGGCGGACGGCATCACCGTCATCGATGATTTCGCGCACAATCCCGACAAAATCCTGGCCACGCTCGACACCCTGCACGGCTTCCCCGGGCGCTTGCTGATCCTGTTTCAGCCGCACGGATTTGGGCCGCTGCGCCTGATGAAGGATGCTTTCGTCAGCGTCTTCACCGACAATCTGCGGGAAGACGACGTGCTGGTGATGCCCGAACCGGTCTATTTCGGCGGCACCGTCGACCGCAGCGTCAGCAGTCAAGACATCGTGCAAGGAGTGGACGCGCGCGGACGATCCGCGATCGCCTTTGACGACCGAGACGGATGCGGCAAAAAGCTGCTGGACCTTGCCCGGCCGGGCGACCGGATTGTCATCATGGGCGCACGGGACGATACGTTGTCGCAATTCGCGGCGGAGTTGCTCGCGAAACTCGGCAATGTGGCGCCAAGCAGCGAGCCCTAGACTAAGTTCCGGAAAATCACCACAAACACCGCCTCGCCCTTCGTCAAGCTCGGGGTGAGGCTCAGCGTTTTGAGTTCACGACCTCATCCTGAGCTTGACGAAGGATGAGGCTGCCCCTGCTCGACAGGGATTTCGGCAGCCTGTTAGACTCTGCATCCAACAAACACTGGAAACAAACCATGGCTGGTCTCTACTTCGAAGAATTCGAACCGGGGATGAAGTTCAAGCACGAACTCACCCGCACCGTTACCGAGATGGACAACGTCATGTTCTGCGCGTTGACCCATAATCCCCAGCCGCTGCACCTCGACGAGGAATTCGCCAAGGAGACGGAATTCGGTCAGCGCATCGTCAACAGCCTGTTCACGCTGGGCCTGGTCATCGGCGTCACCGTGGGCGACACCACGCTCGGCACGACAATCGGAAATCTCGGCATGACCGATGTCCGTTTCGCCAATCCGGTGTTCCATGGCGACACCATCCGCAGCGTGTCGAAGGTCAAGGAAAAGCGCGAATCGAAATCGCGCCCGACCGCCGGTCTCGTCGTGTTCGAGCATTTCGGCTACAACCAGCGGAACGAGGAAGTCGCCTACTGTGTTCGCACCGCCTTCATGAGGAAGAAGCCCGTATGATTATTCGCTCCTGGCTGTTCGTCCCCGGCGACAGCGAACGCAAACTTGAAAAGGCCCGCGAGAACGAAGCCGACGCGCTGATCCTCGATCTCGAAGACGCCGTGTCGAACGACCGGCAGGATATCGCGCGCACCATGGTGCACGATTATCTGAAAACACACAGCGACCGCTCGCGCCAGCAGATCTGGGTCCGAATCAACCCGCTCGACACCGAACTATGCCTGCCCGATCTGGCCGCGATCATGCCGGGCGCGCCCGACGGTATCTGCCTTCCCAAGGTGTACTCCGCCGAGGGGGTCAACACGCTGTGCAATTATCTTTCGGCGCTCGAAGCCCGCGAAGGGATCGAGGACGGATCGACCAAGATCCTGTGCGTCGCGACCGAGACGGCGGCATCGCTGCTGACCTTCCACACCTATCTCGAAGGCGTGTCCGACCGCCTGATCGCCATGACCTGGGGTGCGGAGGATTTATCGGCAGCGCTCGGCGCCAGCGACAACATGCATCCGAGCACCGGCGATTACGACGATCCCTATCTGATGGCAAAATCGCTCTGCCTCGCCGCCTGCCGCGCGATCGACGTGCAGCCGGTCGGCGTACTCTGGGTCAATTTCCGCGACACCGACGGGCTCGAGGCCGATTGCCTGCGCGACCGCCGGGCAGGATTCATCGGCAAGATCGCCATCCATCCGGCGCAGCCGCCGGTCATCAACAAGGCGTTCACCCCGTCGGCGGAAGAAGTCGCCTACGCAAGGCGCGTGGTCGAGGTCTTCGAAACGAACCCTGGCGTGGGCACCATCGGACTCGACGGCAAAATGCTCGACATGCCGCACCTCAAGCAGGCTAGAAACGTGCTCGATATGGCCGAACAGATCGCTTCCATGGGATAATTGGGATCACGCTATACGGAAATGTTGGGAGAGTCCGTGTTCCTAGGGTCAAAATTCCACTTGAGCGGATTTTTCGATTGACCCGCCGTCCTGCCGGGTTATCTCTCCCAGGATGCCCGGATACATCAGCATACGCGGCGCCCGCGAGCACAATCTCCAGAATATCGATCTGGATCTGCCGCGCGATCAGCTGATCGTCATTACCGGGCTGTCCGGCTCCGGCAAGTCCTCCCTCGCCTTCGACACGATCTACGCCGGGCGGCAGCGCCGCTATGTGGAGAGCCTCTCCGCCTATGCGAGGCAGTTCCTGGAACTGATGGAAAAGCCGGATGTCGACCTGATCGAAGGGCTCTCGCCCGCGATCTCGATCGAACAGAAGACCACCAGCCGCAACCCGCGTTCGACCGTCGGCACGGTGACCGAGATTTACGATTACATGCGGCTGATGTTCGCCCGCGTCGGCATCCCCTATTCGCCGGCCACCGGCCTGCCGATCGAAAGCCAGACCGTGAGCCAGATGGTCGACCGCATTGCGACGATGCCCAACGACACGCGGCTGTACCTGCTCGCGCCGATCGTGCGCGGCCGCAAAGGCGAATATCGCAAGGAATTCATCGACCTGCGGAAGCGCGGCTTCCAGCGGGTGAAGATTGACGGCGACTTGTACGAACTCGACGCGGTCCCGGCGCTGGACAAGAACCGAAAGCATGACATCGAGGTCGTGGCCGATCGGCTTGTCGTCCGCGACGGCATTTCGACCCGGCTCGCCGATTCGCTGGAAACCGCGCTCGAACTCGCCGATGGTCTGGCGATCTCCGAGGATGCGGACAGCGGCGAACGGACGATCTTCTCGGCCCGCTTCGCCTGCCCGGTTTCCGGCTTCACGATCGACGAGATCGAGCCCCGGCTGTTTTCCTTCAACAATCCGTTCGGCGCCTGCCCGGCCTGCGACGGTCTCGGCACGACGATGTATTTCGACATCGATCTGGTGATTCCCGATCCGTCCAAGTCCCTCGCCGACGGCGCGGTCCGGCCCTGGGCCAGTTCGACCTCGCCCTATTACCGCCAGACCCTGGAAAGCCTCGCGCATCACTTCGGCGTCAGCATGCACACCCCCTTCGGCGAACTGCCCGAAGAAGCCCGGGAGGGGATCCTGTCCGGTACCGGCAAGACGCCGGTGAAGATGGAATACGATGACGGGCTCCGGAAGTATGAGACGAGCAAGCCGTTCGAAGGCGTCATACCGAACATGTTGCGGCGCTGGCGCGAGACCGATTCGAGCTGGGTTCGCGATGAACTCGAACGCTATCAGAGCATTCATCCGTGCGGCGTCTGCGACGGCTTTCGGCTCAAACCCGAGGCCCGCGCCATCAAGATCGCGACGCTGCACATCGGCGAAGTCTCGCGCATGTCGATTGCGCACGCGCGCGAATGGTTCCTCGGCCTGGACGCGGTGCTGAGCGATAAGCAGAAGGAAATCGCCGAACGCATCCTCAAGGAAATCAACGAGCGGTTGGGATTCCTGATGGATGTCGGGCTGGAATATCTGACGCTCGACCGCGCCTCGGGCACGCTGTCCGGCGGCGA
>CAYYBI010000293.1:0-8522 GCA_964469835.1 uncultured Rhodospirillaceae bacterium | reverse complement strand
GTCGACTGGCTATCTTGGTTTCGCCCCGATTTGGTGCTTGAATCGACTCACCAAATTCTTCCGGAGACGCGCCCATAGCCCTGCGGCCGATCGAGCCGCTGCATTCGGAATTCGGCGCCCATACCAGTGGATGCAAAAGCCCGCATTGCAAGAAGGACCACCAGATATTTGATCAATTTTTCTATTGCAGACATTCTATTACCCCGTTTCACGCCTTTCTCGGAGAGCGCATGGGTGCGAACGGAGATTCATCAGGGGGCAATGCAAATGAGACAAGTCTGTCGCGGGCTCAAATTCCCGGAAGGTCCGATCGCCATGAACGATGGCTCGGTCGTGTTGGTGGAAATACAGGCCGGCACGTTGACCCGAGTGCAGGCGGACGGAACACGCGAAGTGGTGGCGGAGTGCGGCGGCGGGCCGAATGGCGCGGCGCTGGGTCCCGACGGCCGGATCTATGTGTGCAACAACGGCGGCTTCGTGTGGATCCAGGATGGACCCTTCCTGCGCAGTGGCGATGTCCGCCCCGACAACTACACCAGCGGTAGCATCCAGGCTGTCGACCTCAAGACCGGCGCCGTCGAGACACTGTACACCGACTGCGCCGGCGAACCGTTGAAAGGACCCAACGATATCGTCTTCGACGCCGAGGGCGGGTTCTATTTTACCGATCTCGGCCGGCGCAGGGGACGCCAAATAGATCGCGGCGCCGTCTACTACGCCCGCCCGGACGGCAGCAGCATTTCCGAGATCGTGTTCCCGATCGATACGCCGAACGGCATCGGCCTCTCGGCCGATGAAAAGACCCTCTACGTCGCGGAGACCCACGGCGCCAGAATTTGGGCATGGGACGTCGAGGCGCCGGGCAAATTAAGCGCCGCCCCGCATCCTTTGTTCCCGGGACGGCTGCACTACAGTTTCGGCGGTTATCAACGTCTCGACTCGCTGGCGCTTGACAGCGAGGGCAATGTCGTCGTCGCGACCTTGGGCACCGGATGCGTAACCGCAATTTCGCCACAAGGGGAGATACGCGCCGTCGTGCCGGTCCCGGAATTTGACATCATGGTGACAAACATCTGCTTCGGTGGCCCAGACCTTCGTAAGGCCTACATCACGTCCGCGGGCCTCGGTATTCTGTACGAGGCCGATTGGCACTGCCCGGGTCAACCGCTGAATTTTCTGAATCGCTGACGAACGGTCCTGCCGTTTGCAATGGAGAAGTTCGGCGGAATTTGCCAAGCGTGACGGATTTGCAGGTAGATTTTATCAGGGAACATCTGTCCGCCATCAAGGGCAATATCCGACTTGAAACAGCACGCCAATTCCGGCCCCATTTTGACCAGAGTCGGGCTTTGCGGAAGACGCATAGGCGATCATGAATCCCCGCATGACCACCCCTTGGTTTCGCACCGATTTGGTGCTTGAATCGACTCACCAAATTCTTCCGGAGACACGCCCATGACCACACTGACGATCGAGCCGCTGCATTCGGAATTCGGCGCCCGGATTACCGGGATCGACCTTCGCAAGCCCCTGCCGGCGGCAGCGGTGGAGGAAATTCGCACCGCGATCGACGATTATTCCTTCCTGTGCTTTCCGGACCAGCCGCTGAACGACGACCTCCAGCTCGCCTTCACCCGGAGCCTCGGAGAACCCGAGCCCAATCACGTCAAGCTCGGCCAGGAAGGCGTGATCGAATATTTCGGCACGATCGGCAATGTGCAGCCGGACGGCAGCGCACTCAAGAACACCGATAAGAAAGTAATCTTCCAGACCGGCAACAATATGTGGCACTCGGATTCCTCGTTCCGCGACGTGCCTACCTTCGTCTCGATCATGTGCGCCTATGAAGTGCCGGACGAAGGCGGGGCAACCGAGTACATCAGCACCCGCGCCGCCTACGCGCGGCTGCCGGACGACATGAAGGCCAAGATCGATCCGCTGATCGCGATCCACGACTACACCTTTTCACGAAGCAAGGTCAGCCCCGACGCGGTAACGCCATCCCACGCCGCCTCCCTGCCCCCGGTCAAACAAAAGCTCGTGCGATCCAATCCGCGGACCGGCGCCAAGAACTACTTCGTCGGCTCCCACGCCAAGGCCATCGTCGGGTGGAGCGACGGCGACAGCCGGGAATTGCTGGATGATATGCTGGACCGCGCGGTCGGCGAAGAGCATGTGTATTCGCATGCGTGGCAGCCAGGCGATCTGGTGATTTGGGACAACCGCTGCCTGCTGCATCGCGGCAGCGGCTACGACGCCGACCGCTACCGCCGGTACATGCGCCAGACCCGGGTTGCCGGCGCCGGTTCCACTTTGGACGAATAGGGCGCCGGCGCCCGGCTACTCCAGCCTTCGCGGCATCGGGTCCCCGAGGGGGATTTCCATCAAATCGTCGCCCCAGAAGATGTTCCCGGCGTAGACCTCGCCCATCTCGCGGATTACGCGCTCGCGCACACCCGGCGTATCCATCTGCGCGGTGACGTGCGAGATCACCAGGTTTTTGACATTCGCCTCGGCAGCGATGTTCGCGAGATCCCTGTGTCCCGTGGAGGTCTTGGCCGAAATGGGATGAATTTCGGTCCCTGAAATGTGCTGGCACATATGGATCATAACATCGCAATCCTTGGCCAACTTCACCATCGCCTGACAGGGTCCGGTGTCGCCCGAATAGGCCATGGACCCGTCCGAGCTGTCGAGCCGGAAGCCGTAGCAGGTCAAATACGGCTGATGGTGGATGACGCTGGCGGTGGTCACTTTCCAACCGTTGTCTTCCACCACGTCGCCATTGGCCAGCTCGGTAATCAGCGGCTCCGGCCAGGGCCGCGGCAGCGTGCCGCCGCGCCGCTGATAGTACCCCAGGCTGCCTTCGTGGCTGGTACGCGACGTCAGATCCGGCCCGAAGACGCCGTCTTTGTCGAACAGCTGCCGGGTCATCCGCTCGATCGGCGCCGGCCCATAGACCTTGAGTTCCGGGATCAAGCCCCCGCCCTGATCCCAGCGGTTCAGCACCAAACGGATGTAATCCAGGCAATGGTCGTAGTGCAAATGGCTGAAGAAGGCATGGGTTACGTCGACAGCCCGCTTGCCGGCCTCGAGCAGACGCCAATGCGCCCCCGGCCCATGGTCGAACAGGATCAAGTCGTCGCCAATTTCAACCATATAGCTGGAGCCTGCCCGAACGATCGACGGTGTCGGCGTTCCGGTGCCAAGAAGTCGAATCTTCATTTCGCCCAAAATCCCCTAAATCCATGAATTATGCGATGCTGCTCATGGTGGGCGCGTCCTGATGAATCGGTCAAGCGTAACCCCTGAAACGCCGCTTACGGCCTGCCGGGACGCCCCCCTGCACTTGACAATATCAGCCATAACTGCCATTTAGCACGCTGATTTACCGGCGGATATTTTGGGCGGACGCGAACATGGCGAAACCAAGCACAATCCTGGTCAAACTGGTCAGCACAGCCGATACCGGCTACTACTACGTGACCAAGAAAAACCCACGGAATCAGACAGAAAAGATGGAATTCCGCAAATACGATCCGGTCGCCCGCAAGCATGTCCTATTCAAGGAAGGCCGGATCAAATAGCGCCGTAAATCCTTCAATGGGACTGTCAGGGCCGCCTCGTGCGGCCCTTGTTCGTTTGGGGACGCACTGTGCCTGGAAATGGCCGCTGGCGCGGGTCTGGGAATGTATGGGATTCGGTCTTGGCGTGGCGCCGGCGTATCTGCCAGGCCATTAATTCAAGTATTTGGCTACCGTCTCGAGGAAGTTCGTGACGGAAATGGGCTTGGCGATATAGGCCTCGCAACCGCCCTCGCGGATCTTTTCCTCATCGCCCTTCATCGCAAAGGCAGTGACCGCAACCACCGGGATTGCCCGCAGGCTCTCGTCTTCCTTGAGCCATTTCGTCACCTCCAGCCCCGAAACCTCGGGAAGCTGGATGTCCATCAGAATGAGGTCCGGCATATGTTCGCGGGCAATCTTGAGCGCTTCCATGCCGTCACGGGTTTGAAGAACATCGTAGCCCTGCGCTTCCAGCAAATCGTGGAAAAGCTTCATGTTCAGATCGTTGTCCTCGACGACCAGGACAGACTTCGTCATCCAGGTAAACTCCCCCAAGTATGCCTTACGCGCCCGTCCCACGCCTTAATACAAGGCGGCTCGGGTTGTTGCAATCCCTCACGGTCGTAGCGCAGCTGCGGTATACTCCAATCATATTCGGCGGCAGGGTGAAATTGGCGGTTTACGCCGGCTTAGAGGCAGCAATGCGAATCGGTGTGGATATCGGCGGAACGAAAATTGAAGCGGCGGCGATCGATCGCGCCGGAAAAATCGTTCTGCGCCAGCGGGTTTCGACGCCGGCCTCGGACTACGCCGCGGCGGTCGAAGCGATCGCCGGTATCGTCGAATCAATCGAAGCGGAGATCGGCCTCCATTGTCCCGTCGGTCTCGGGATTCCCGGAACCATCTCACCGGCAACCGGGCTAATCAAAAATGCCCCCAACTCGCCGTTCAATGGCTATCCGATGGACAAGGACCTGGAGCGCCGCCTCGCCCGGCCGCTCCGGCTCATGAACGACGCCAATTGCTTCGCCCTGTCCGAGGCCGTCGACGGCAGCGGCGCCGGCGCGGATTGCGTTTTCGGGGTCATCCTGGGCACGGGATGCGGCGGCGGGCTGGTCTTCGACGGCAAGCCCCTGCGCGGCTGCAACGCGATCGCCGGTGAATGGGGCCATAACCCCCTGCCCTGGCCCGAAGCCGGCGACCTACCGGGCAATCGCTGCAATTGCGGCAAGCAGGGCTGCATCGAGACATTCCTGTCCGGCCCCGGCTTCGCCGCCCACCACAATGCCGCCAGCGGGGAACATCTAACCGCGCCGGAAATCGTGGCCCGCGCCGCCGCCGGCGATACCGCCGCGACGGCGAGCCTGCGGCTTTACGAGACCCGCTTGGCGCGTGCCTTGGCCAGTATCATCAACGTGGCCGATCCCGATGTCATCGTCCTCGGCGGCGGCATGTCGAACGTTACCGGGCTGTATGAGGCAATCCCTAAATTGTGGGGGCGCTGGATATTTTCCGACCAGGTGGAAACCCGGCTCTTGCCGCCACGATACGGCGATTCCAGCGGTGTACGGGGCGCTGCCTGGCTGTGGCCCGAAGACGCCAAGGCCGAATGATGGACGCCGACCAGCACCTCTGCCGCGAATGCCTGGCCGCCTATGACGCGGGTCCCGCCGCGCCTGCCGGCGGCAACACGCCGCGTCGCTGCCGCGCCTGCGGCTCGCCGCGCATTCTGCGACATCCCGAATTGCACCGGCTGACGATTGCCCATGTCGACTGCGACGCCTTCTATGCCGCGGTGGAGAAGCGGGACAACCCCACGCTTGTCGACCGGCCGGTCATCGTCGGCGGCGGCCGTCGGGGCGTTGTCGCCGCCGCCTGCTACGTTGCTCGCCTGTACGGCGTACGGTCGGCCATGCCGATGTTCAAGGCGCTTCAGGCTTGCCCCGACGCGGTGGTGATCCGGCCCGACATGGCGAAGTACCGGGATGCGGGAATGCAGATCCGCGCAATGATGCGCAATCTGACGCCGCAGGTTCAGCCCTTGTCGATCGACGAGGCCTTTCTCGACCTCACCGGGACGGAATCGGTGCACCACGCAAGCGCCGCGACCTCGCTGGCGCGGCTTGTCCTGCGCATCGAGAAAGAGGTGGGCGTCACCGCCAGCATCGGGCTCAGCTATAACAAGTTTCTCGCCAAAATTGCCTCCGACCTGGACAAGCCCAAGGGATTCGCCGTTATCGGCCGTGACGAGGCGCGCGATTTCCTGGCGCCGAAACCCGTGGGCCTGTTGTGGGGCGTCGGCCGGGCATTACAGTCGAAAATGCGCCGTCATGGAATCACGACCATCGGACAACTGCAGTCAATCGCCGAAATCGAGTTGGTCGCACGCTACGGCTCGATCGGATCGCGTCTCTATAAATTCGCGCGTGGCGAGGACGACCGCCCCATCAACCCGAACGCGCCCACCAAGAGCATTTCGGCGGAAACGACGTTCCAATCGGATATCTCGGCACCGGACCAATTGCGCGACCGCCTGTGGCCGCTCTGCGAAACAGTCGCCCGGCGGCTGAAGCAAAAGGACCTCGCCGGCCGCACGGTGGTCCTGAAAATGAAAGACGCAAATTTTCAACAGATCACCCGCAGCCGGCGCATCGAATCGCCGACCCAACGTGCCGAAACGCTCTTCGAAACCGCATTTCCGATGATCGAGCGCGAGGCGAGCGGCCGCCAATTCCGGCTGATCGGCATCGGCGCTGCCGACTTGACCGACCCGTCCGAAGCGGACCCGCCGGAACTCTTCGCAGTAAAATCGGAAAGCATGCAACGCGCCGAAGAAGCCTTGAGCGCGGTGCGCGCCAAACTCGGCACAGCCGCGATCAAAACCGGACGCGGATTATAGGCCAGGCAATTCCAGGCGTTCTAGCACTTGGGTTTCTCTAGCTTTTGGAACAACTTGAGAGTGCCTTTTACAGTGAAGTCGCCGTAGTTCATACGCATTTCCGGAACCACGCCATTCGCCTGCATATAGATCGTCATCTCGAATTCCGGCACTTCCGCCGTGGGCGCGACGGGGAATACGGCGATATTGATGGGCCAAACCGGCAGCGGCTTCGGGATCAATTTCGAATGCCCGCCCGGCGGCGACGGTTTGGGCGGAAGCAAGACCGCCGTCATGGTCGACGGCCCCTGCACTTCCGCACCATCGAAAACCTGGCCCCGGTAGAACCGCTCACCCGCCTCCGCCTTGGCGATCAGGGTCACCGTATGCATGGTCGGAAACATCGTGCCCTTAGGCAGGATAACGATCTGCCGCTGCGGTTTTTCGAACCGCACCTTGCCGGGCTTACCCGCGGCGCCGAGTTCCGCCTCGCCTTTGACTTCGGATTCCTCTTCGGTCTTATCAGATTTGCGCATCCGCTTGACGTTGAAACGGTAACGCCGGCCATCCTTCGATTCCCAATTCACATAGCTCGCGGTGATATGCACCGGCGCGCCGTCGCCGCGCAGTATCTGCAGGGCATATTTCTGCTCGACCGCCCAGCCGTCGCACTGATCCGACCAATCGTAGCTGAGCACGCCAGTGACATCGAGAACACCGCTGCCTGCCTGGGTCGAGACCAGCGACAACTCATACCCCGCGCGATGCGGCAAAATGGATCCCGCCGACGCCGCGCCCGACATCAAGGCCATGAAGACAACGGTCGAGACGATCTGGAGTAATTTTGGCATTGTCGCCGGTGGTTCCTGATTGCTGTTTCAAGCCAGCGAGTATGGCACGCCCGCTGTCGCGGCGGAACGTAATCTTGCGTTTGCGGCGGAACGCAGGGCGTCCGTTCCGGCTGCCCCGTCAGTCCTTCTTTTCGGGCGGAAGGCTCAGCCGGATATGCAGCTCGCGCAGCCGCTCTGGCTCCACGTCGCCGGGTGCCATCATCATGAGATCCTGCGCCTGCTGATTCATCGGAAAGGCCACCACCTCGCGGAGGTTCGGTTCGTCCGCCAGCAGCATAACGATTCGGTCGATGCCCGGCGCCGAGCCGCCATGGGGTGGCGCGCCGAATTTGAGCGCGTTAAGCATGCCGCCAAACCGGCTTTCGACCACGTCTTCGCCATATCCCGCGATGGCGAAGGCCTTGTACATGATCTCCGGCAAATGGTTTCGAATTGCGCCGGATGAAAGCTCCACGCCATTGCAGACGATATCGTACTGATACGCCTTGATTTCCAAGGGATCCATCGTCTCCAGGGCTTCCAGTCCGCCTTGCGGCATGGAAAACGGATTGTGACTGAATTCGATTTGGCCTGACTCCTCGTCCCGTTCGAACATCGGGAAATCCACGATCCAGCAAAACTTGAAGCAGTCCTTTTCGATCAGATCGAGGTCCGCGCCGACCCGGTCGCGCACCGTACCGGCGAAGGTCGCCGCCGCGCCCGGTTTGTCGCAAGCGAAAAACACCGCGTCGCCATCGCCCAATCCGGTGGCTTCGCGAATTGCCAGGGTACGATCGTCTTCGAGGTTGCGGGCGATCGGCCCCTTACCGCCGCCATCTTCGAAGACGATATAGCCGAGACCGGCGGCGCCCTGCTCCCGGGCCCAATCGTTCAGCTTGTCGAAGTAGCTGCGCGGCTGCCCGCCGGCGCCCGGCGCCGGGATCGCGCGCACGACCGCGCCGCCCGCCACCGCCTTGGCAAAGATGCCGAAACCGGAGTCCCGGAAGCAATCCGTCACGTCGCATATTTCCAGCGGAATACGAAGATCCGGCTTGTCCGACCCGTATTTCAGCATCGCCTCGTCGAAGGGAATACGCGGAAACGGTGGTTTGGTCACGCTCTTACCGCCGCTGAATTCCTCGAATACGCCGCCGAGCACCGGCTCGAGCGCGGCGAAAACATCCTCCTGCGTGACAAAGGACATCTCCAGATCAAGTTGATAGAACTCGCCCGGCGAGCGGTCGGCGC
>CAYYBI010000292.1:0-13903 GCA_964469835.1 uncultured Rhodospirillaceae bacterium | reverse complement strand
GGTGCAGCAGGTGATCAAACCGGAGGAAACCCGGGAATGGCTGCTGCGCATGCTGCATGTTCATCAAAGGCGGCTGAGCGGCGGCCTTGGGCAACATCTGCTTCACAACTGGCCAACGAGTTACTGACCGATCATGTTTGAGAAAATTCTTATCGCTAACCGCGGCGCGGTCGCGGCCCGTGTAATACGCAGTCTGCGCGAGATGGGCATCCGCTCCGCCGCCGTCTATTCCGAGGCGGATGCCGGCGCGCCCTATCTGGATGAGGCGGACGAGACCCATCTCATCGGCCCCGGCCATCCGCGGCACAGCTATCTCAGTCAGGATGCGCTGATCGAGGCGTTGACCAAATCGGGCGCCGACGGCGTTCATCCCGGATACGGCTTTCTCGCCGAAAATCCCGATTTCGCGGAACGGGTGTCGGCAACCGGGGCGACTTTCATCGGCCCATCCGCCAAGTGGATTTCCGCGATGGGCCATAAGACGCGTGCCCGCGATCTGGTGGCCCAGCATGGCATGACGATCGGCGGCGGCTCCAAGCTGCTGGGTGCGGAGGAAGACCCGGTACCGGAGGCGCAGCGCGTCGGATTTCCGATCCTGATCAAACCCGCGGCCGGCGGGGGCGGAATCGGCATGCTGCCGGCGAAGGACGAAGCGGAACTGGTCGACGCGGTCAAGCGCGCCCGGTCGATGGCCGAGCGGGGCTTCGGCAACGGGGATGTCTATCTGGAACGCCTGATCGAACGGCCGCGCCATATCGAGTTTCAAATGCTGGGCGACAAGAATGGTACGGTGCGGCATTTGTTCGAACGGGATTGTTCGGTGCAGCGCCGGCATCAAAAGGTAATCGAGGAGGCCGCCGCGCCCGGTATTCCACGCGCGGTTATTCAAAAACTGGCCGATGAAATCGCCGAAACCTTGAGTTCGCTCGGCTACGACAATATCGGCACGGTCGAAATGCTGATGGCGCCCGACGGCAGCTTCAGCTTTCTCGAGGTCAACACCCGCTTGCAGGTCGAGCACGGCGTGACCGAAGAGATCACCGGCATCGATCTGGTCGCGGCGCAAATCCGTTCCGCCGCAGGCGAGTCCGTGGACGACATCCTGCCGGATGAAATTGCCTTGAACGGCGCGGCGATTCAGGCGCGCATCTATGCCGAGGATCCAAAGACATTTTTCCCGTCGCCGGGAACGCTCGAGGTTTTCCGGCCGCCACAGGATGCATCGGTTCGCGTCGACACCGGGTATGCCGAGGGACGGGAGGTGACGCCGTTCTACGATCCCCTGTTGGCGAAAGTCATTGTTCGCGCCGATACGCGGGACAAGGCGATCGATCGATTGTGCGACGCGTTGACCGATTTCGAAGTGCGTGGTGTAAAGACTAATACTCCCGCGCTTCTGCAAGTGCTGAAGTCCGACGAATTCAAGGCGGGCGACGTTCACACCGGACTGATCCAGTCCGTGATTTCCCGATAGACGCAACAACAAAAGGCCAGGACCCTAACGATGGCAAAGGAAGAAATTCAGTCGGAAGTGACCGGCACGGTCTGGAAGATCGAATCCAAAGTGGGCGACAAGGTATCCGATGGCGATACGCTGATGATTCTTGAGTCGATGAAGATGGAAATTCCGGTCATCTCGACCGAAGACGGCACGATCGCAGAAATCCTGGTGAAGGAGGAAGATCCGGTTGCCGAGGGACAGGCCGTCGTCGTCATCGACGTTGGCTGATCCGGCGACGGCCGGTTAGCGGGAAGCAATCGATGAGCTGGAAGCGCTCGCTCGAAGAACTCGAAAAGCGCCGCCAATGGGCGGAAGCGCAAGGCGGCGCCGCAAATGTCGAGCGCCAACACGCGCAGGGCCGGCTGACTGTTCGCGAACGGATCGACGGGCTGGTCGACGGAGACTCATTCCAGGAGATCGGTAAATTGACCGGCGCCGAGGCCTACGATGGCGGTGCGCTCAAGCACGTCACGCCGGCGCCATATGTCATGGGACTCGCGGAAATCAACGGCCGGCCGGTCGCCGTTGGCGGCGAAGATTTCACCGTTCGCGGCGGCACCACCGCCCGGCTCGACAAGCGCAAGGGCGGGCAGGGCGGGTTCGTCGAGGATCTTGCCCACCAATATAAGATCCCCCTGGTCAATCTCATCGATGGGGCGGGCGGCAGCGTGACGTCGGCGAAAAACCGTGGGCATACGGTGTTTCCGGGCGTGGATAGTTTCGACCGCTCGATCGACTTGATGGGCGAGGTTCCGGTCGTCTGCGCCGTGCTGGGGTCCGCCGCCGGCGGGCCGGCGGGGCGCGCCATCCTGTCCCATTGGTCGGTCATGGTGAAGGACACCAGTCAGATCTTCGCGGCTGGGCCCGCGGTGGTCGAACGCTCGCTCGGTCAGCGGCTGACCAAGGAGGAACTGGGCGGACCGGCGGTGGCGGTGGACAAGGCCGGCAGCATCGACAATTTAGCGGAATCTGAAGAGCACTGCTTCGAGCTGATCCAGCAATTCCTCAGCTATATGCCGCAAAACGTCTGGGAGTTGCCGCCCACTTTGCCGTGCGACGATCCCGTTGACCGCTGCGAGGATGCTTTGAGGTCGATCGTGCCCGAGGAACGCCGTCGTGCCTATGACATGCGGCGCCTGATCGATTTGGTTGTCGACACCGGGTCCCGCTTCGATATCCAGCCACGGTTCGGCAAGGCGTTGATCACCTGTCTTGCCCGTTTGGATGGCCGGGTGGTGGGCATCATTGCCAACAATCCCATGGTCTATGGCGGTGCCATGGACGGCCCGGCGGCGCGTAAGCAGGTTCGTTTCATCGAGATGTGCGAAAGTTTCCACATTCCGTTGGTGTTCCTGGTCGATGTGCCCGGATTCATGGTCGGGCTCCAGGCGGAGGAAGCAGGCGTATTGCGCGATGGCATGCGCGCCGTTTACGTGGCCTCACAGGCGACGGTGCCGGTAATTACGCTGGTCATCCGCAAGTGCTATGGCATGGCGGGCATGGCGACGTGCCACAAACGGGGCCTGGAATACCGTCTTGCCTGGCCGTCGGCAGAATGGGGGTCGCTGCCGATCGAAGGTGGCGTCGCCGTCGCCTACCGGCGCGAAATCGCCGCGGCGCCGGATCCGAAGCAACGCGAACAGGAACTCGAAGAGGAGCTGCGCGCCTACAGCTCGCCGATGCGCGCCGCCGCGGCGTTCGGCGTCGAAGACATGCTCGACCCGCGCGAAACCCGGCCGTATCTGTGCCGGCTCGTCAAACTGGCGCGGTCGCGCCTGAACACCGAATTAGGGCCGAAATCTAAGATCGGCGTGCGGCCTTAGAATTTCGCGTAGCGGTCCGCCTCAGGCAACTGCCGCCGGTTTGTCCGTGGTGGCCGATTGTACGATGGCTTCAAAAACCGCGACACCGTGGATCGCCTGATCGTTCGGCAGGGGATAGGGCGCGCCGCCGCCTACCGCGTCGGCGAAGGCTTCCAGCTCGGCCTTTTCCTTGTCGAACTTCGGAAATTCGATGCGTTCGATGCCACCGGCGACGGGGCGATGGGCGAATGCGCTCTCATCGCGAATTTCGATCGACCCTTTCGAGCCGAAGACTTCGATGCGCTGCGTCGGCACGGTGGCGGCAAGCGTGCCGAGATAGCCGGTCATGCCGCTCTCGAACTCGAACAGCATCGGCGTCGTGTCGTCGATATCGACCGTCAAGGCGCGGCGTTTGCTGATCGCCCGGACCATCTTAATGGGGCCGAACAGGTCGATCACCGCATCGACCATGTGAATGCCCATGCCGCTCATACCGCCGGCGGGGCTTTCGCTGCGATCCGAGCGCCAACCGTCGGCCGGGTAGCCCATGGCCCCGGAGCCCGAGAAATTGGTTTCTACATGCAGAATTGTGCCAAGCACCTCTGAAGCGAGCCGAGACCGTAATTCACCGATCGACGGCAAGAAGCGCCGGTTGTGGCCAAGCGCAAGAATGACCCCGGCGGCATCGGCGGCGGCCACCGCTTGCTCCGCGCTCGCCTTGGTCAGGGTAAAGGGCTTTTCGACGAAGACATGTTTGCCCGCCTTGGTGGCGGCGATAATCTGTTCGGCATGTTGTTGATGCGGTGTCGCGAGGACGATTGCGTCGATGGCATCGTCGGCGAGCAGCGCGTCATAGTTGCCGCTCAAAGGAAATCCTTGCCGGTCGGCATAATCCTGCGCCGTCGCCAGGGTTCGCGTGACGCCCGCCTTGAACTGGATCTTTTTGCTCTGTCCCTGAACCGAATCGACCAGCACCTGACCCCATCGGCCAAGGCCGACGATCGCTGCATTTAACATGAGGTGTTCCGTGCGTAGGTTTGACTAAGCCGCCACTATCGCGCGCGGGGCTGCCGTCGGCAAGGAAACGGTGGAGGCCGCAGGGAAGGCTTAGCGGTATAACCCAGCGTGGCTATCAACTGGCTTCGGAAAGTTGCGCCAAGCGGTCTTGGAGCCGGCTCAACAGGCCATCGATGCCATGTTTGCGGAGAATCGACTCGAATTCCGAACGTTGCGTGACCGCCATGCTGATCCCCTCGACGTAAATGTCGATGATTTTCAGCCGTTCGCCGACCCGGCGCACGCGCCAATTGGCGTCGAAACCGTTGCGGCCCTCGCGTTCGATCCGTGTATGCACCATGACGTCGCGCCGACCCGCATCGGTGGTTTTGATGACCCGGAAACTTTCACCGGAATAGCCGCCGAGCCGCATGGAATACGTCCTCAGGACCCACCGGCTGAACAGTTTTTGATACTGCGCCCGCTGGGTCTCATTCATTTTGCGCCAGTAGCCACCAACGACGAATCGGCCGATCTTGTCCATCGCAAAATCATTGCGCAGCAGCTCCCGGAACTTGTCTTCCCGCTGCTGCAGCGAGCCGTTCGGTGTCGACAGGACTTGGATCGCCTGATTGGCCAGATTCTTGATAAAATGAGACGGATCCGCGGAATTACTCCGAGAACTGGCCGCCGTTGCATGCGTTGCGCCTGCGGCTATTAGCAGGACGCAGGCGAATAGTTGAACCGATACGTTACGTGTGTGCATCCTATGATACCACCCAAAATTGATACTTATACCGCATTCTTTATTTTCAGCGCGTTGAACTAAAATATAGCCGCAATTGCCAACGGATTTAAGTCAATTGCATTGAAATTTTGGTCTATTTTGCACGCAATTGAAATTAAAATATTTTTGGGAATTTGCGAAGGCTCTGAGATCTCGGGGATCACCCGATCGGGCTAATCCTTTCCGGCAAGTCGAAGCGGCGACGGGTTGGGGGCGCGGGTCTTATCATGGCTAAACCGGGTGATTTCCACACCGACGCTGGCGGCTTCTTCAATTGCTTCGAGTTTCTCGATGCGCACGGTGACTTGTAAGGCGCGCGGGTCCGCAAGGCAAAGCGCGGCGACTTGATCGGCGAGGGTTTCGGCCAGTTTTACGTGGCCGTGCACTGCCAGTGCGCGGATATCATTGATAATTTTTTCGTAACACAGAACGTCGTCATATTCGTCCGCCGTCGGGTCGGGAAGTCCCGAAACCTGGAGATCGAGATTAAGCCGAATGCGCTGCTGACGATTTTTCTCGTGGCGCCATACGCCGATCTGCCACGGCAAAACAAGATCGCGCACCAGTATCCGGTAGGACGGTCGGTTGTCCGGCCTTGGCTCATCGGCGCGCGTCGCGCCGCCGTATTGCTGGGGGGTAATCTTCAAGTGCCGGGCCTCCCTGCGCCTAGTTGTTTTCGGTGGCCGCGCCCTATTCAGCTCCTGATGCAGCATGGCGAAGGCTTGCGGTCTGAAGAGACTGGTAGCATATCCTTGTCCAGACTTCCTCGGTAATGTGCCGCGCGGTGGTTATCGAGTCGACGTAAATTCCGAGGCAGACATGCGGCTGACCGACCGATTCGATTGGGGACAACGAAGCTATATCATGGGCATCGTCAACGTGACCCCGGATTCATTCTCGGGTGACGGCTTGATGGCGGGGTCGAATTGGGTCGATAGGGCGGTTGCGCTCGCCGGCGAGTTCATCGCCGCCGGCGTGGATATTCTGGATATTGGCGGAGAAAGCACGCGGCCCGGGTCACAGGCCGTATCGGGGGAAGAGGAGGTGGAGAGGGTTTGTCCAGTACTGGAGGCGCTTTCGGCGACGTATCCGGCCACCGTCTTGTCGGTCGATACCTCCAAGACCTCCGTGGCAAAGGCTGCGCTTGGCGTTGGTGCAGCCATTATCAACGATGTGTGGGCGTTGAAGGCCGATCCGGAAATGGCCAGGCTGGCCGCGGACAGCGGGGCGCCGGTCGTACTGATGCACAACCGCAGCCGGCCGCGTGATATCGAGAGCGATCCAAGGTTGGGAGGGCGGTATCTTGGCGCTCATTACGAGCATTTGATCGAGGACGTGTCGGCGGAATTGCGGGCATTGGCGGACGATGCTATCGGCGCCGGTGTGGATCCCGCGCAAATCATTCTCGATCCGGGTATCGGTTTCGGTAAGACGGTGACGCAGAATTTGGCGCTTATCAATCATCTCGACCGATTCAAGTCCCTGGGCTATCCGTTGCTGGTAGGGCCAAGCCGGAAATCCTTTATCGGCCACGTTCTGAATCTTGGGCCCGACGACCGGGAGGAAGGCACCACCGCCGCGGTAGCGATTAGCGTTATCCGCGGCGCGGATATCGTGCGGGCGCATGACGTGGCGACGGTGGTTCGCGTTACCCGCATGGCCGATGCCATCCTGCGGGCGCCGGCGGACGGCGGCGATCCCGGGCGGGTCCGCGCGTAATGGTGGATGTCTACATCGCGCTCGGTAGCAATCTTGGGGACCGGCGGGAAAATTTACGGCAGGCCGAGGCCGCATTGTCGGATTGTTTGGACATCTGCGCCCGTTCCACCGTCATGGAAACCGCGGCCCAGTATTTTGAGGCGCAGCCCGATTTTCTCAATACGGTGCTGATGGGCCAGACCGCCTTGGCCGCGGTAGAATTGTTGCGGCGCCTGCAATCGCTGGAGCGCCGTCTCGGTCGGGTGTCATCGCCCCGATTCGGTCCCCGCGCAATCGATATCGATATTTTGTATTACGGCCACCAAATTATCGATCGGCCCGATCTCCAAGTGCCGCACCCGCGTTTGCATGAACGCTTGTTTGTCCTTCAGCCACTATCGGAAATAGCGCCGGATTTTCGCCATCCGCAGATTGAAAAAACGACTCGTGAAATGATCGAAGCACTCAATTCAAGACTTCAGTAAGTTACCGTGGCGAAATGTCGCGATTAAGGGAAAAATAATAACCTTGCATTACAAATATAAAATGCCCAATTATTACAAACTGGCATTTATCCTAAAAGATATGGGTCGTGATGATGTTGGCTATGAAATGTGTAATTGACGAAAACCGAATTCAGCGCATGCGGTCGCGCGAAGCTGCATGGTTCCGAGGGTTGCGCCGTTCGGCGCAGGTGACCTCGAGCGAGCTCGCGGAGCAGATTGGCGCTGAGGTCGAACTGATCGAGGCTTTGGAAAGCGGCGAAAAAGAAGTTCCTGCCGCGCTTTACCCGGATTTTGCCGTGGTATTCGGCGTTTCCGTGCAAGAATTTGCCAAGACCTGTCTCATGTATGAGAAGCCAAGCGCCTATGAAGTGTTGTTCGGCGCTCTGCCTGAAGAGATTCGCGCCGCCGCCTAGCCGGCGTCACCTGAGGGAATTCGATCGTTTCAAAGAATAAGCGCGCCTCTCGAGTCGTCCGAGGCGCGCTTATTTTTTGACGTGAGGCCGCGCGGTTAGTGCGGGACGCCGATTCGGTTTAGCGCCGTAAATGCGTCTCGAAAAATTCAAGAAGCGGGTCAACTGATGCCCGCGTTTGCCGGTCGGCATAGTCGATATATCGAATTTCAATCTCGCCGCCTGCGTTACGATAATTGCGGGCAAAGCGTTCCGGCTCATTGAGGTCGGCGTCGGAATCGAGGTCACGGTAATCATGCACCGCATCCGGCCGTCCTTGGACCCATAGCGCGGGTGGCGTTTGGACCGCCTCGCCGCGTTCCAGAGCCAGCATCGGGTTGCCTTCAGCCATTGCATCCTCGGTCTTCCAGTACAGATCGTGCCGTTCCGGGATGTCGCCAACCCAACTCGGCGGCGGCGTGTCGGCGAGCGCTCGTTTCGCATGCCGGTAGCGGGATAACGGATTGATGACCGGCCACAACATGCCAATGCAGCATACGGTCGCGTCGACAGGTGACTTTTCTGCGTCGAGCGCGATTTCCGCGTATCGCGGATCATGCGGCCGCATTCCGGCCAGCATGGCGAGGTGGCCGCCGCTGGATTGGCCACAAAGGGCAACGCGCCCTGCATCAAGTCGATAGTCGTCTGCATGCGCCTTCAACCATCGGACCGCGTAATTGATATCGACCAGCGAACTGGGATAAGCGTCCGCGGCGTGGCGGAAATCTAGCGCCGCTGCGGCGAAGCCCGCCTTGGCCAAGATTTCGCCTCGGTCGTAGCATTCCGACATGTTGCCTTTGGTCCAGGCGCCGCCGTGCAGGTCGAGCACGGCGGGAAAGGGACCGTCGCCCGGCGGTGTGAACAGCCGCAGCGTCATTTTCCTGTCGCCGTGGCGAATATATTCGATATCCTGCGAAGTAATTTCCAACGTATCGGTCTGCATTGCACGTCTCCTAAGCAAGGTTCAGTCCGATGATGCTCCCAACGCACCGCGACGTCACCCCCGCAGCGCATTTTGGGGCCGATTCCAGGAGAAATTGACCGTGAGTGCTCGGGCGTGTGGCATGAGCGCGTGATGTGGCCAATTAGGCCCGTTCAGGGCGGTGTCGTACCCCTTACTGTTGAATTGTCCCCAAATCGAAACCGGGCTAGTTTAGCAGCACTACTCAAGGATAATTTTGCGATGATCTCCAGATACATCGAATAAGTTGGAGAATCGTGGAATATATCGCAGTAACAATGCGCTCAAGGGAGAAGCATAGGAATGATTAAAACCGGAATTTCCGTTCTAGTGGCCGGCGGCGCCGCACTGATGTTTTCATCGGTCGCGGCTCCGACGAGTTCACTCGCAGCGATGAAAAGTTGCGATGGCCCTAAAATCACATGGAAGTATTCGCTTTGGGGTAAGCGGCGCGCCGTGACCGAAGGATCCGAATACGTTTCCAAGGCTGTCAAAGACGCGACCTGCGGCAATTTCAACATCAAGCTCTATTACGGTGAGCAGCTCTCGAAGGCGAAGGAAAACCTCGATAGCTTAAAAGTAGGCGCGATCGAGGCCGCCTTTGTCTGCTCGGCCTATCACCCGGGCAAAGTTCGCGCCATGGGTGTGCTGGATCTGCCGTTCCTGCCATTCACCAGCTGGAAGCAAATGCGCACGGTGTATGACACGCTGTGGGAGACGAACGAGCTGAAGGATTCCTTGGCAAGGTGGAACGGGGTTCGTTACATCCAGAACCTGTTGCCGTCTTATGAGTATATGGGCCGGGGTAAGGCGCCGAAAACGGTCGCCGACTTCAAGGGCAAGCGGCTTCGCGCGCTCGGCGGCATGGGCAAGGCCGCTGCGGCGGTCGGTGCTGTGCCGACAACGATGCCGGCTTCCGAGACCTATACCGCGTTGCAGCGCGGCACGGTTGACGCCATCGGATTCCCGTTCACCTATACCTTCGCAGCGTACAAGTTGGACGAAATTTCCGACTGGTACACGACCAATCTGGCGGCGGGCAATGTCAACTGCATTATGGCGTTGAACAAGGATGCCCATGGTAAACTTCCGAAGGCCTATAAGCAGGTCTTGGACGACGTGAAGGACGGGGCATACAAGGCGATGATCGCCGCCTACGCGGCCAAGGATAAGATCAATCTTCCGAAATGGTCGAAATCCAAGATGAAGGCAGTGAAATTCAGCGAGAAAGATCTCGATGCGTTTCGCAAGATCGGCGGCAAGCCCGTCTGGGATGCCTGGGTCAAGGAGAATGAAGGCGAGTTGCCGGCGCGCAAATTGCTGGACCTCGTCTTGAAGACGGCCAAAGACGCCGGAATGTAATGTGACAACGTTTCGTTAGTCGAATGAAGAGGGCGCTTTGGTATTTCCAAGGCGCCCTTTTCTTATTTGGAATTCGTCCGGCATTCGGGGAACGATCAGAGGGCATCCTCGTCGATCGCTAATACTGACTCCGCCCCATGGGTGATCGTGGTCGCCAGCGCAATCGCGCGCGGCAGGATGTGATCGCCGTAAAATGCCGCGGTGGCGAGCTTCGCTTCGTAGAAACCGGCTTCGCCGTTTGCGCTTTTTTGCGCTTCCACAGCGATCAACGCTGATTTTGCCATCATGCCGCCGCCGGCGACGATGCCGAAAAGGGTGAGGTAGGGGGTCGCGCCCGCAAGCGCACGCTCCGGGGCGTCGGCCTGTGCTAGGATCCAGTCGGTGGCGTTTTCAAGGGCTGTGACGCCGTCGCCAAGGCGCTGCGCCAAAGTGCTGGCCGGGCCGATGGAAGCGCCGTCGATCGCCTGCTGGGTTTCCCGCAGCTCCGCGATGTAGGCACGCGCGCTTGCACCGCCATCCCGCAGCACCTTGCGGGTGACCAGGTCGATGGCCTGGATGCCGTTGGTGCCTTCGTAAATCGGTGCGATGCGGGCATCGCGGTAGTGCTGCGCCGCGCCGGTCTCCTCGATAAAGCCCATGCCGCCATGGATTTGAACGCCGATCGAGGCGAGTTCGACCCCGGTGTCCGTGCACCAAGCTTTGGTTACCGGCGTAATCAGGTCGATCCGCGCTTGCGCAAGACGGCGGGTGTCTTCGTCCGGATGGTGTTTTGCCATATCGAGCGTCGCCGCGGCATCGTAGGCCAGTGCGCGCATTGCCTCGATCTGTGCTTTCATGGTCATCAGCATGCGGCGGATATCGGGATGGCGAATAATCGCGCCGAATTGAACGCGGTCGCGGGCGTAATCGCGCGCCTGCTGATAGGCGCGCTCGGCGATTGCAAGGCCTGAAATGCCAATGTTCATGCGGGCATTGTTCATCATCGTAAACATGCACCGCAGGCCTTCATTCTCCTTGCCGACCAGATAGCCGATGGCGCCATCGTTCTCGCCATAGGCCATCACGCAGGTGGGGCTGGCGTGAATGCCGAGCTTGTGTTCCAGCGAGATGCACCGCAAATCGTTGCGCTGGCCCAGGCTGCCGTCGGGATTGACCATGAATTTCGGGACGAGGAACAGCGATATGCCGCGGTTGCCTTCCGGCGCGTTCGGCGTGCGGGCAAGAACCAAATGAACGATATTTTCCGTCAGGTCATGTTCGCCATAGGTGATGAAGATCTTCTGGCCCTTGATGCGGTAATGGTCGCCGTCGGGTTCCGCCCGGCACCGCAATGCGCCAAGATCGGAGCCGGCCTGCGGCTCTGTCAGGTTCATCGTGCCGGTCCATTCGCCGGAGACCATCTTGGGCAGGTAACGGGCTTTTTGTTCCGCCGAACCGTGTTCCCCCAGCAGATCCACCGCGCCCATGGTCAGGATCGGACAGAGCGACCAGGCCGTGTTGGCCGCAATCCACATTTCCATGAGTCCGGCAGTCACGAGCCAGGGCAGACCCTGGCCGCCATGTTCGGGATCGAAGGGAACACTGGCCCAGCCACCGTCGACGAACGCGCGGTAGGCGCCGGCGAAACCGTCGGCCGTCCGAACCACGCCGTTTTCATAGGTCGCGCCCTGCTGATCGCCCACCGCGTTGAGCGGGGCGATCACCTCGCGCGCCAGTTTTTCTCCTTCGTCGAACACCGCGGCAACCAACTCGCTGTTGGCGTCTTCGCAGGCCGGAATGTCGGAGAGCTGCGACAACAGACCCAGTTCGTCCAATACGAACCGCATGTCTCGAAGGGGGGCGTTATAAGTGCTCATGGCGATTTTCTCGGCTTCAATTGCTAACGGGATCCGGCCGCAAATGCGGGTGAAGGCTATCCTGGATTTTCCCAGTTAAGATTTTAACAATTCGGCAAAATTCAAGTTTTTATTTGGTTTATAATATCTTACCAGGATTCATGATGCCGTTCGGGTCGATGGCTGCCTTGATTCGGCGCATCAACGATACATCGAGTTCGGGCGTGTAGTGATGGAATTCCTTCCGTTTCAACTGCCCGATGCCATGCTCGGCGCTGATCGAGCCGCCCATTTCGGTGACGATATCGTGCACGATCCGATTGACCTCCGCCCAGCGGTCCAAGAAGGCCTTTTGGTCGGCCGCATCCGGACAGGAGAAGTTGAAATGCAGGTTGCCATCGCCGACATGTCCGAACGGGCAGGGCCGGATGCCGGGAATCAGCGTCTTAACTTCATCGATCGCCTGGCGGACGAAGGCCGGAATTTTGCTAACCGGAACCGAAATGTCGTGCTTGATGCTGGCGCCTTCCCGTACTTGCGCTTCGGGTATGGATTCGCGGATTCTCCAGATCTCGGTGCGCTGGGATTCGGACTGGGCGACAGCGGCGTCGAGCACCAGACCGTCTTCGAACGCAGCCTCGAGCATCGCTTCCATGTTTGCCCCCATGCCGCCATTGGCGCGGGCGCCCGAAAATTCGATCAGGGTGTATAGCTCGTATTGATCCTGCAACGGATCGATAACATCCGGAATGTGCTCCAGGACAAAGTCGATCGGGCGGCGCGGGATCATTTCAAAACTGGTGACCGCGTCGCCGCTTGCCTCGCGTGCCCGGCCGAGCAGTTCGATGACGGCGTCGAGGTCGCGCACCGCTGCGAAGCAGGTGTGGACATCTTTCGGCTTGGGAAACAATTTGAGCACCGCAGCGGTAATGACGCCAAGCGTTCCCTCGCCGCCGACGAATAACTGCTTCAAATCGTATCCGGTGTTGTCCTTTCGCAGCCGCCGCAGCCCGTTCCAGATTTCACCGGAAGGAAGGACGACCTCAAGACCGAGCACGAGGTCCCGCGTGTTGCCATATCGAACCACGTTAACGCCGCCCGCGTTGGTCGAGAGGTTGCCGCCGATCGTGCACGACCCCTCGGCGGCCAGACTCAATGGAAACAGCCGGTCCGCGTCGGATGCTGCCGCCTGGATGTCGGCCAGGATACAGCCGGCCTCCACGGTTATCGTGTAATTCAGCGGATCGATGTCTCGAATCGCCTTCATGCGGCCAAGATTGAGCAGAATTTCCTGCCCGTTCTCATTTGGGGTGGCGCCGCCGCACAGGCCCGTGTTGCCTCCCTGCGGCACGACCGCGATGTTGTGTGCACTGCAGATTTCGATAACCTTGGCGACCTGTTCGGTCGTTTCCGGACGCACCATGAGGGCGCAGGCGCCGATGTAGTGGCCGCGCGCTTCCTTGAGCCACGGTTCGAGTTCGGCCTTGTCCTCGATCCATCCCTTGGCACCGACAGCGGCCTTGATCTGATCGAGCGCGTCGGCGTCGGGCGGGTTGGCGGATGCATCGGGCGCCATGGCTACGTCCTGTCTTTAGCTACGTCACGATTACTGTTTCCTGGGGACCAGTTTAACCGGTTGCGGGGTGCAAAGTCCCTGCAATCTTATGGACGAGGCGGGAAAAAATCGGGCCGGCCGTGTTGAGTCACAAGGCCGGCCCGAAGGCGAAGGATGCAGGTATTTCTACCTGCCGAAAGAAGAGTCGCCATCTTCACCGGAATATTGCGTGCCGAATTCGAAGGGGAATTTATTGTTCCCGGTGCCCGCGCGGCCGGTGCCGGACGCCAGGGAGAAAGCTGCCTCGTCTTTAGAGGCCCTTTGGCCTGGCTTGACGAAGGTGTGGCCGAACCGATCGTCCAGCTTCACGCCCTTGAGGGCCGATTCCACCAGATCCTGGCTCAGCGGCTGACCATTCTTGGCGCACATATAGCCGAAGAAGACCTTTTTG
>CAYYBI010000291.1:0-22152 GCA_964469835.1 uncultured Rhodospirillaceae bacterium | reverse complement strand
ACAAGAAGATGCGGCAGGATTGGGTGATGCGGGGCTTTCGGCAATTCGACGCGCCGGTCTCACTGGTGCTGACCTATGACAAGGTTCTCGATCCCGGTGCGACCTGCCATTTCGATCTGGGCGCGCTGTCCTACGGGATTGTCCTGGCGGCCTGGAACCGGGGCCTCGGCACCGTGGTAAACGGCCAAGGAATTACGCGATCCGATATTGTACGAGAGGTCGCCGGTATCCCGGAACATGAGGTCATCATGACCTGCATTGCGATGGGATATCCGAATGACGAATTCTCGGCGAACGCCGTCAAATCCCGCCGCGAGCCCAATGACAAATTCGTTCGCTATATTGGGTTCGATGATTGAACCGTTGACGAACACTTTGGGCTATACGCCGACATGACAAAACCAGAACTCGTGACGTTCGACGTCTACATGGCGCTGCTCGATATCGAGGGCAGCTTGGTGCCGGTCGTCGAAGAGACGTTGCGTCTGTCGCACGACACCGCGACCGCCTTCGTGCGGACCTGGCGGGCGAAGCAAATGGAGCGCGCGGCAATCAGCAACTCGCTGGAACAGGGGCGCACGTCCTTTCGCGACGCGACCGGCATGGCGCTGAATTATGTCGCCGGCCGGAACAGTATCGCGGTTCCAACCGATGCCCGCGACGTTCTCATCCTGGCTTGGGACACGATAAATCCGTGGCCCGAGGCCAACGACGCTATCGCCGCCGTGAAGGCAAAGGGCGTCAAGACCGCGATCCTGTCGAACGGGGATCAGGATATGCTGGAAGCGGTCGCGCGAAAATTCACCGCCGGCTTCGACCATATCCTGTCGTCCGAGACCGCCGGCAAATACAAGCCGCATCCCGCCGTCTATGACCTGCCGACCACATCCCTCGGCATAGAAAAGACCAACGTCCTGCATGTCGCGGGCAGCGGCAACGATGTGCTGGGCGCGGCCGCCGCCGGCATGCCCTGCGTCTGGTCGAACCGGCAGGGCGACATCCTGCTCGATCCACGCTATGCGCCCCTGAAAGTGCTGCCCGACCTCAGCGGCGTCGCGGATCTGCTCTAACGACGGCTCGGGTGCCCTAGATCCCGATATCCTGCAAATTGTAGTCCCGTATTTCGGCCATTGCCGCCGGAGTCCAGCGATATTCATCCGCGCTATCGGCCAGGGGCGCGTAGCGGTACGGTGTCTCGCCGGGAAAATGTTGGCGGCGTGCGTCGATGCCGTACTGGATGAGGCGCGCGCGATTGCGGATATAGGCCTCGTCATAGAGCGAGACCGGATTGTGGACGCCGCCGCTTTCTAAGCCGAGCACGGATTTGCGCCGGTGGAACCCCATGTTCAGCGTTACCCGCACATTCGGGCTGGTATTGGCGAAGGATCCGTGGATCACCTGACGGTTGCTGATCGCCACGTCGCCGGGCCCGCAAATGAACGGCACCGCTTCCGGCAAGCGATCGGAACCGGCGGCCTGCACCAGCGCCATGATGTCGGCCTTGCCGTGCCGGTGCGACCCCGGAATAACCCAGAGCCCGTTCGCCGCGTCGCAGCCATAGAGCTGAACCATGAAATTGAAGCCGTGGGTGCCCTCGTCCAGCGCCGGATCGTCCCAATGGGTCCAGCCATCCTGATGCCAGGCGACCGAGCCGCCTAGACGGGGCTGCTTGATCCAGATCGCCTCGTTGAAGGGCGCGAAATCGGGACCGTTGATCGCTTCGGCAACCGCCAGAAGTTTCGGATGGCCGTACAGGCGCAGACAGGCCTCCGAATGCTGGAGCGACCCATGGATGAGTTGGAGCACGTAGTCCGGCGCGTCCTTCGGCGGTTCCGGTTCGGTCATCTTCGCGGGATGCCGGCCATAGGAGGCATCGGTGCCGCCCAGCGGATCCGACAGCGGCTTGACCCAGCGGAGCGGGCGCGATTTCTGCCCGGCATCAAAGGACGGCCGGCCGTGTTTGTCGACGTCGGCGTCCTTGGTGACCGGCGCGCGGTCGAGCAAATCGGCGAGGTCGCGTTCGATATCCGCCAGCTCGGCGGCGTTCACGACGTTCTCCAGGATATAAAACCCGTGGCGGGAATACGCGTCTAGGATGGCAGGATCGAGCTTGCCGTCGGCGCCGAAACGGATCGGCCCGCGATTGTCCATGGCCAGCGCCCGCGCGGTGCCATCGGCACGGTATTGCACCATCTCGGCCTCGTCGGCGCCATAGTCGGCAGCGGGAACGTCCAGGAAGGGCAGATTGACCACGTTGCTTTGTCCTTTGTCGGGATTGATCCGGTTAATACCTCAATAGTTCACGGCGCTCGGCTCGAACGCATCGGCCCGCTCGTCCGGGCCGGTTTCCACCAGCTCGCTGGCCGGATCGCCGGCGATGCGTACATGCCGCAGAACCCGGAGATCGGCATAATTGTAGGGGCAGGCGCGATGCAGAACGCAGCGATTGTCCCAAATCAGCACGTCGCCGGGCCGCCAGTGATGGGTATAAACGCGCGGCGGCCGGCAGGCATGGACGAGCAACGAATCCAGCAGTGCCTGCGCCGCGTCGTCGTCCATGCCGGGAATACGGTAGGCGTGACGGCCGATGAAGAGCGACTTGCGCCCGGTGACCGGATGCGTCTTCACCAGCGGGCGCAGCGGCGCGCCCTTCGTGTGGTAGCCATAGCCGTCGCCGGTACGAAATTCGAAACCGGCCTTGGCTTGCGACACATAGAGCGAGTGATAGGCGGAGAGGCCGGCGATCTTTTCCTGCGTCGCCGCGTCCAGGGCGTCATACGCGGCCCGCATATCGGCCAGCGCCGTTTCCCCGCCCTGCGGCGGCACGACTTGCGCAGCCAGCACCGATGCCTTGGCCGCCAACGGCATATACGAGCTGTCGGTATGCCACGCCTCATTTCCGCGCAGCGACTGGTAGCGTTTCTCGTCGGGCGTCATCGGGGAGCCGTCCGGCCGCCGGTTGCTGATCGGCACCGCCTCTTCGCCGCCGCGCAGCAACTCTATTTCGCCGAAGCGCCTGCCAAAGGCGACTTGCTCCGCATCGGTGATATCCTGACCGGAGAACACCAGCGCACCGTGTTCGTGGAACGCGTCCAAAACGGCCTTTCCGTCGGCCGCGCTCATCCTGGCGAGATCGATATCCGTGACCCGCGCGCCAAGCGTGGATTCGAGGGGCGTAACGGTGGGCATGGTCGGGTGTCTCCTCATCGGCAGCCGGTCCTCAAGCACGGTACGACCGGCCGGCATAGAATAATCCGACTTCCGCTAATCCGAAAGGCCACGACGGCAGACGCCGGTCCGGACATCCTAAATTATGGTGCTACCGTCTTTAGCCGCCGCCACCGGAGCGATAGGATGATACGGATACAAACCGGGAGATGGCCAACATGGATATAGACGTTGTGACCACCGTCGCGGGCCTCGGCGCGGAAATACGCGGCGTCGACCTGACGCAACCGGTTAACGGCACGACCTTCACGGAAATCGAGAATGCCTTCGATGAGCACGGCGTTATCTTTTTCCGCGGCCAGCGGATTACCCCGGCGCAGCAGGTGGCCGTCAGCAGGCGTTTCGGCGAGGTCGCAATAAACCATAACGGCGACAAATACGGCATCGAAGGAAACCCCGAGATCTATATCATCTCTAACGCCACCGAGAACGGACGTCCGATTGGCATCCGGCGCGCGGGCGAGAGCTGGCACAGCGACATGAACTACGTCAAACGGCCGGCACGCGCGACGATGCTTTACGCTGTCGAGGTTCCGGAACTGCACGGCCTAACGCTGGGAGATACCGAATTCGCGAACGCGGCGGCGGCGTGGGATGCGTTGCCCGAACCGATGAAACGCAAGATCGATGGTCTCAAAGCCGTCTTCGACTTTCGCGGCCGCAAAAGATCCCGCACGATCGATGACGAGACCGTGGCCCGGTATCCGCCGGTGCAGCATCCCATCGTCCGCACCCATCCACGCACCGGCCGGAAAAGCCTCTATGTCATGCGCGACGACTGTACCGCCGTCGGCGGTATGGAGGCGGAGGAAGCGCAAGCGCTCGTCGCGGCGCTGGCCGACCACATTATCCGGCCGGAATTCATTTATCGCCATCGCTGGCGTCCGGGCGATTTCGTGATATGGGACAATTGCACGGTGCAGCACAAAGCCGTGTTGGACTACGACCTTCCGCTTCGCCGCCTCATGTGGCGAACATCCGTCAAGGGCGGCGAGCCCCGATGACGGGTCGAACCCGCGCAGTTTGTCCGGGTCCCGCATCGTACGATTGACAAAACTATGGAGAACCGACACATGGGCCTGCCCCTTTCCGACAAAATTCAGGTCGGCGTACAGACAATCCATCGCCGCACCGAACCGGCAACCGGCCCCTGGCATCCGACGATCCAGGACGGCCGTGAAATCGTCTCCCTGGTAGACCGGCTCGGCTACGATTCGATCTGGGTCGGAGACCATCTGTCTTTCGCCATCCCGATCCTGGATCCGATCATCCAGTTGGCGCAGGCCGCCGTCGTCAGCGAGCGGCTGATGATCGGCACCGGCGTCTACCTGCTACCGCTGCGTCACCCCGCCCCCGTGGCGAAGCAGATCGCGACCCTCGACCTGGTAACCGGTGGACGGCTGATCTTCGGCGTCGGCGGCGAGTTCCACACCGATTACGACGTCGCCGGGGTGCCGATGCAGGAACGCGGTGCCCGGCTGACCGAGGGTATCAAGGTGCTGCGCAGCCTGTGGTCCGGCGAAAAGGTTTCGAATGACGGCCGCTACTTCCCGTTCGGCGAATTGGCGATGACGCCGCCGCCGTTCCAGACGGGTGGACCTCCGATCTGGTGCGGCGGACGATCCGACGCCGCCTTGAAACGAGCGGGCGAACTGGCGGACGGGTATATCTCCTATGTCGTCACGCCCGAGATGTTCGCCGATGCCATAAGCAAGATCACCGCGGCGGCCGAGGCGACGAAGCGTAACGTCACATCCTACGGCACGGGGCATCTGCTGTTCGCACGGCTCGACAACACCTATGAGGAAGCGCTGGACAAGGCGACGGAGTCATTGTCGGTACGCTATGCCATGGATTTCCGCAAACCCGCGATGCGTTATTGCGCGCTCGGACCGCCCGCCGATGTGGCGGCCCGGATCGGGGAATTCCTCACTGCCGGCGTGCGCCATCTGGTCATGGATCTCGTCGGACCCTACGAGGAACGGGAAGAGCAGATCGAATGGTTCGCCCGGGATGTCCTGCCGCTGGTCCGCGCCTGGACGCCCGGTTGAGTCGGAGGGGAAGTCGATGAGCGTCACCGTTACCCCAGCCGGCGAGAGCCTCGGCGCCACTATCACGGGCGTCGACCCGCAGCACTCGCTCGACGCGGAAACGACCGCGGCGATCGAGCAGGCCTTTCTCGATCACCGTGTGCTGCTTTTTCGTGGGGAGCCGCTTACGGCGCGAAGATTGGCGGCATTCTCCGCGAATTTCGGTGGTTTGCAACCGCATGTGCAGCGCAAGTTCCAGCATCCCGAAGATCCGAATGTCGTTGAGATGCGGAATTTCGGCGCGGACGGAAAATTCGATCTTGCGGCCGCCTCGCGCGGATCGATGGAACGGTTGCGCGACGGCTGGCATTCCGACCTGTCCTACGATGCGGTGCCGGCCAAGGCCACGCTGTTGCACGCGCTTGAGATTCCCAGCCAGGGCGGCAACACATGTTTCACCGATACCCATGCGGCCTATGCCGCCCTGCCCGAACCGATGAAGCAGCGGATCGCCGGTCTCAAAGCCGAGTTCTCCTACGGCGCGAACAGCCGAAACAAGATTACGAATCTGGCGGCCAGCTCGCTCGACAAGGAGGGACACGAGAACACCACCGTCGTCCATCCCGTCGTCTGCGTTCATCCGGTAACCCGACGGCCGGCGATCTACGTAAATCCGCTCATAACCGTGCGCATCGTGGATCTGACCGATGCGGAGAGCGACGCGATTCTGGACGACTTGTTCGACTGGATCGACCGTCCGGAGTATCGCTGGGAGCATGAATGGCAGATCGGCGATACGCTGATGTGGGAGAACCGCGGCGGGTTGATGCATTGCGGCCGGATCGACTACCCGCGCGATGAGCGCCGCCGGTTCATTCGCACCACGGTTCGCGGCCAGCCGATCGAGATGCATGGTGCGGCGTGATCCGTAGCCGAAATGTCGAATGAAACACATATGGTGCGCACGAATATGACACGGCAAATGGTGAACCGGCGCAGCGCCATAATTTTCTCGGCGCTTCAGCCGGAGCGGTATGACGACGCCCTGCGCGCGGCCCCCGACATCGTGGTCTTCGACTTGGAGGACGGAACCGCGCCCGACCGAAAAGGCGAGGCGCGCGAGACGGTGGCGCCGGTTTTTGGGCGTGACCCCGGTGGGCCACTGTTGAAATACCTTCGCATCAACCATCCGCGCACGCTGGACGGCCTGCGCGATATGGTCGCGATCGCCGATTGGAAAACGCCACCGGATGGCTTGCTGCTACCCAAAATCGAATCGGCAGACGAGGTCCGGCAAGTCGCGGACACCGTTTGCACGGTACACCCCGATATTGAATTAATGCCTATCATTGAATCGCCGCGCGGGCTGGAGAATGTCCTCGACATCGCGAACGCTGAGGCGCAAGTGGTCATGCTGTTGCTCGGCAGTGACGATCTGTCGGGAACGATCGGCTCCGACCGATCCTGGGATGCACTGGCGTACGCACGGGGACGGGTCGCGGCGGCAGCCGGCGATGCCGGGATCGAGGCCATGGACGGCGCGTTCTACGATCCGGAAGACGAACCGGGGCTCATTGATGAATTGCGGCGAGTCGCGGCCATGGGTTTCACCGGCAAGGCGTCCTATCACGCGGGCCAAATACCGCATATCCATGCGGCGTTCACACCGGACCCAGGCGACGTTGCCGAGGCTAAGCGCATATTGGAGGCCGCGGCGGCGGACACCGTGGGCAACACAAGATTGGATGGCCGGATGATCAACGCCGCAATCGTCAAGCGCGCACGCCGGCTTCTGGCCATCGCGAAGCGCCGCGGCGTCGCGTAAGATCCACACTTGTATCGATTGCCCGGAGGGAAAATAAAAATGTCGAATTTGGACGGAAAGATTGCCCTGATCACGGGCGCCGGCGGCCGCAAGGGCGTGGGGCGCGCAACGGCGCTAAAGCTGGCATCGCTGGGGGCGAATGTGGCGATCACCGATATCCATCGCCCCGACGAAGACCTGCCGCCGCAGGAACGCGGCGATCAATGGAACGGCATCGAAAGCGTTGCCGCGGAAGTCCGCGCGCTCGGCCGCGACTGCCTGACCGTTGAATGCGACCTGTCCGTCAGCGCGGAAATTCATAAATTGGTCGAGCAGGTCATCGCGCGGTATGGCCGCATCGACATCCTGGTGAACAATGCGCGAGCCATCATCGGCCGCGACCGGGTGCCGGTGTGGGAGCTGGACGAGGACGTGTGGCACCACTTCCTCGACATCAATTTGACCGCGGTGTTTCTCGCCACCAAATTCACCGCCGAACACATGATCAAACAAGGCGGCGGCCGCATCATCAATATTGCATCCAACGCGTCGAAACGCGGCAGCGCTACCGGCAGCGCCTACTCCTCGTCCAAGTTCGCCGTGCTCGGGCTGACGCAATGTGCCGCGCTTGATCTCGCGCCGCACAAGGTCACCGTCAATTCCGTTTGTCCGGGCGGTATCAATACGGATCGCATGAATTATGCGGAGCAAGCGGCGGCTGAAGCGCGCGGTATCCCGCTGGAAGCGCATCGCGCGCAGGTCGTGGAGCGCATGAACCAGGCAACGCCGCTCGGCCGCGTCGCGGAAGCCGAGGATGTGGCGCATCTCGTCGCGTTCCTGGCATCGGACGAGGCCGAGTTGATCACCGGCCAAGCCTACAACATCAACGGCGGCACGATCTTTCACTGAAGCTACGGCGGATCGCTTCGCCAAAACATCAAGTTGCTACTCGAAATCGATTTCCACGGCACCGAGCGCGCCGAAATCCGCGACGACATGGTCGCCCTGCTTGACCTTGTCGAGGCCGGTGCATGTTCCGGTCGATACGCACATGCCCTGCTGCAGTCCGGCGCCGCGCTGCGATTGCTGGTTGGCGAGCCAGACCATCACGTTCAGCGGATCGCCGAGCGCACGAGCGCCCTCGCCCTCCCCACGGGTCTCCCCATTGACGACCATCGCGACCCGGTGGGATTTCAGATCCCTGTGCCGCCAATCCGGCGACCACGCACCGACGACAAGGCCTATATTGGCCCCGCTATCCGCGGTCACGAGATAACGGCCCTTGCCCGTGAGCCCGCCGGCGATGCGCGTACCCACCACCTCGACCGCACCGGCCGCCGCATCGATCGCTTCCGTCAGATCATCATGGCGATAGGCCTCCGCGCGCGGCGGCAGATCCCGGCCCAGTCGAAACGCGAACTCGCCCTCGACCGCCGGCATCTGCGCCGCTTCGATCCCGATGCGGGCCGGGCTCGCATAAAGGTAGGGCGCCAGCACCGGACAGGAACCCGGCTCCGACGTGCCGAGCAAACGCTGCGCGTCCTTGCTGGTGGACCCGACCTTGAACCCCAGGACCGGATACCCCGACAGGCGCATGATCTCGGCCTGGACCGCATAGGCCTCCTCAAGGGTTTCCGGTTCGGCGATCTCGTCGAAAGGAACCACGCCGCCATTCTTGCGGGCAGTCCAGAGCCGCGCCGCCAAATCGTTCATACCATCGGTCCTTTCCCGGTCACCTTGCCGCAGCATACCGCAATGGCGGCGTGCCCGGTGTAGCCCCGCCGAAGAAAATCCTATTTTATGTCGGATTGCAAAATTGCCCGCGTTTCGTGCGGACAGCTAACGACAAGGAAAGCCCCGATGGCACAGGTTGATCGCACCCCGATACTCGTCGGCGTCGGCCAGGTCGAACAGCGCGAGGACGATCCGGTCCGGGCGAAAGAACCGCTCGATCTGATGGTGCGGGCGGTCGAAGCGGCGGCAGCGGATTGCGGCAACCCGAAAGCCCTTCAAGCCGCCGATTCCGTGCGCGTCGTCCGGGGCATCTGGGGTTACGGTAACCCGGCGCGCACTGTGGCCGAGCGCATCGGCGCAAGCGGCGCCGAAACCGGGCTGACCTCGATCGGCGGCAACTACGTGCAGACGCTGACCAACCGCAGCTTTCTCGACATTCAAAGCGGCAAGAACGATTTGATCGTCGTTAGCGGCGGCGAGTGCGGCCGCACGCAGACTCGGGCGCGCAAGGCGGGTCTCGATCTCGACTGGAACCCCGCCGCCACCGCGCCCGGCGCGAGCCCCACCGCCCGGGACACCAGCGACGCGCCGGACATGTTCCTCGGCAGTCATAAGATTACCCGCCACGAGGCGGAACTCCGGCGCGGCATCGAACGGCCGATCCAATTCTACCCGATGTTCGAAATCGCGCTGCGCCATGCAAACGGCGAGAGCGTCGAGGCGCATCTCGAACGCATATCGGAACTCTGGGCCGGATTTAACCGGGTCGCGGTCGACAACCCCCATGCCTGGATCCACAAACCGTACAGCGCCGCCGAGATCCGCACGCCGTCGCCCGCCAACCGTCCAGTGTCCTACCCCTACACGAAGCTGATGAACTCCAACAACAGCGTCGACCAGGGTGCGGCACTGATCCTCACATCGGTCGCGAAGGCGCGCAGCCTCGGCATCGCCGAAGACCGCTGGATTTATCCCCATGCCGGAACGGAAGCCTGGGATCATCTCTATGTCTCGGAGCGCGACACACTGCACACCTCGCCTGCCATCCGGCTGGCGGCCGCCCGGCTGTTCGAGCTCACCGGCTTCGGCGTCGCCGATATGGATACCATCGACCTCTACAGTTGTTTCCCCGCGGCGGTGCAGGTATCCGCGAACGAAATCGGCATCCCGCAGGACAGGCCATTGACCGTCACGGGCGGGCTGACCTTCGCCGGCGGGCCGCTGAACAACTACGTGATGCACGCAATCGCGCGCACGGTCGAATTGCTGCGCACGACACCGGGCGGCCGCGGCCTCGTCACCGCGAATGGCGGCCTGCTGACCAAGCACGCGCTCTGCATTTATTCTGCCGATCCACCGGAACGCCCCTTCGCCTGGGCCGATCTACAGGCCGAAGTCGACGCCACGCCACGCCGCGAGGTGGTTGTCGAGCACGACGGCGGCGCGACCGTGGAATCCTACGTGGTCATGTACGACGCGGCAGGCGCGCCGCAAATCGCACACACCGCCTGCCTGCTCGACGACGGACGCCGCACCTGGGCCAATGTCTCCGACCGTGACACCGTTGCCGCGATGATGGGGCAAGAGTTCTGCGGCCGCAGCGGCAAAATTGATGGGGCGGGGACTTTGCGGGTGGGGTGAGGGTGGCGGCAAAGACAGATGAAGAATTTCCGCTAGTGGGCTACCCCCTTCTCCTTAAAGTCGTAGAAATTTTACAATTGCGAGAAATTATTTAATTGGCCGATTCTCAAGCTCATGGATGCGATTGGCCACATCGCTGCGATCGAGCTGAACAATTTTGTATCTCTTCGGATCAAGGCTGCTTGCCCCAATGAGGGCGAGATACTCATCCACGACCAGTTCGTCGATCATGACAACGCCGGAACCTGCCCAGTGCCGGTCTTCCTGATTTTTCTTAACGCCAGCTATCCAGTATTCGTCTTCCGTCTCAATATTGTAGTAATTCCCGTGAAAACTTGTACCGCCGAGCGATTGGAATGCTTGTCCGTTGAAATAGATAGTGCGCCCGCTCTTGGATCGGGAAGCTTAGCCGATCCAGGCCGGACCATTGTCGTCATACCCTGATTTCAGTTCGGCGTAGATGATCTGATCTTTCATTGACGGCTTCCAACGCATGAAATTGCAAATCCGGAATTAACCAGAAATTAGCCTCATCGAACGATACCAAATACAGCAGAATGGTTTCGAATTCGTGCACTATTCGCAAATTGGATTTTACGGATCCCGAGCAAAACGTATCTCCTGAATTGTCCTGAAGTGAAATATTCCAAATGGCGATCGCGAGGCCTGAGTGGCGAAACCGAAAAATTGGAACCAAGGCAGCGGGATATAAGCAATCCAACAAGATGACGATTCCTCAGTCGTGGCTTGATCGCGACGGCTCGCGACGGCACTACGCGACACGAATGGGACCGCACCAGACCATTAAATATGAACTGCCAGCTGGCTCGCTAACGTTCTTACATGAACCACCGCGCTCCGGTTGCTCATATTGCTGTTCGCCAGAAGACATCGCCTATGTGCTCGCTCACATTCCCGGTAGCGATTTAGAAGGTCTAAATATTATTGCGTTTCGGCAGCCAACTCGGAAGCAGGCTCTTCTAAACCCAACCTGGGGACGGCTCTTTTATTATGCCAACTTCCAGTCCCATAATGGACCGGCGGTCATTATCGAGGCCACCGATTTAAGCCGCCCCATTCGTTGGTCCCGGAAATTAAGTCCGGAGCACCAAACTGAACTCGATCGACTTCGGAAAGACGGACACAGGATTGAGGAGGACAAGCGCGGATTCACAATCCGCCTCACGGAAGCTAGTGTGCGCCAAACAATATTGTATCGCACGCTGCTCCATGAGGTGGGACACTGGGTGGATTGGTTGACCAAAGTCGAAAGGCCGCCAAACGGCGACATGGACCAACACTTTGCGCGGCCCGCTTCGGAGCGCGAAGCGTTTGCCCATGCTTATGCGGATCGCATTGCGGAAAGCTTACGAAACGAAGCGGTCATCCCGTTCCCACCGCTCGAAAAGGCCGACCCTGAAATCAAATCGAAGGGAACCGACTGATTGGAGACTTTGCGGCATTAATTACCATCTCGATAACCCAGCGCCTTCTGATTTGCCTATCCCGACTCCCCTACCCCGTCGCGAGGTCCGGCGCGGTCAGCAGGCCGCAATCCTCGGCGAAGGCGAGCTTGGCACCGCTGCGCGCCTGCAGCTCTTCCCGCGATAGCCCGTCAAGCACCTCGCGCACGACGAACCCGTCGCCGGTCACGTCGACCACCGCCAGATCCGTGTAGACCCGGTCGACCACGCCGATACCGGTCAGGGGGTAGCTGCACGTCTCGACGAGGCGCGCCGCGCCGTCCCTGGTGGTGTGCTGCATCGTGATGCGGACGCTTTTCGCGCCGGTGACGAGATCCATGGCGCCGCCGACGAGCTGGCCCTTATGGGTCATCTTGGCGTCCCAGTTGGCGAGGTCGCCGCTCGCCGACACCTCGAACCCGCCGAGCAGCGTCACGTCGAGATGGCCGCCCCGGATCATCGCAAAGGCCTGCGACGAATCGAACAGCGCCGCGCCGGGACGTAGCGTGATCATCTGACTGCCCGCATCGACGAAATCGGTGTCGATCTCGTCTTCCTTCGCCAGCGGGCCGACGCCGACGATGCCGTTCTCCGAATGGAACATCAGTTCCCGGTCCGCCGGCGTGTAGTTGGCGACCAGAAGCGGCATGCCAAGCCCGAGATTGACGTAGGTGCCTTCCAGCAGGTCCTGCGCCGCGCGCCAGGCGATCTGGTGCCGTGTCAAAGGATCCACGATCATAATCCTCCCGCGTTGCTGGGGCTGGCGTCTTCGAGCTCGATCACCCGGTGGACGTAGATTCCCGGAATATGGATGGTGTCGGGCTCGATCGGTTCGTCGGTCGCATTGCCGGTTTCGATCACCGTGGTGCGCGCCGCCATCGCCATGGCGAGGCCGAAATTCCCCTGTGCGCCGCGAAACCGCACATTGCCCCAGCGATCCGCCCGCGCCGCGCGGATCAAGGCAAAGTCGCCCGTGATGGCGGTCTCCAGGACGCAGGGCCGGCCGTTGAACTCTCGAACCTCCTTGCCTTCACCGAGTTGCGTGCCCGCCGCCGTCGGCGTGAAGAAGGCCGGCACCCCGGCACCCCCGGCGCGGAGGCGTTCGGCGAAGGTGCCCTGGGGAACCATCTCGATCTCGAGGTCGCCGTCCAGCCACTGGCGTTCATAATTTGCCGTGTCCCGCCCCCGGCTGCGGGCTGCGGAACAGATCACCCGCGAGACCCGCCGGTCGCCGAAGATGCGCGGCGAGACGCCGTCGACGAACCGGATGCCGTTCAGGATTAAGGTCAAATCGCGGGCCGGCATGGTCTCCAACGCCCGGATCAGGGCGAAGGGAATACCCGTGCCGCCGAAGCCGCTCACCAGAATCGACGACCCGTCGCCGATTCCGTCGAGCGCCGCTTCTATGGTTTCGACACGTTTGTCGATCATTCGTCACACATCCCCTGAATATTATTCCAGCCAGCCGATAGATCGGCTCCAAGCAGCCCATTAAATTCGAGGAAGTCCGCTAAGGCAAATTCGACCCGGCCGGGTACGGTGCGTTTACCGGTAGATCGATGGTCAGAATCAAGGAACTCAGGCTCTTGCCGTGCATATCCTGGCCGAGCGAGCGGGTAACGCCGCCGCCGAGCGCGCCTTCAATGACGAAATTCAGCGCCCGCAGTTTCGGCAGTTCGTACCGGGTCACCGGCCCCGTGACGATGTGGCCATAGGCGGCCATCACCCGATCGGCGGTCAGTTCCCGCTGAAGAATGGTCCAGGCCTCGTCGGTGTAGGCGACAACGGAGACGTTGGAGGTGTCGCCTTTGTCGCCGGCCCGGCCATGGCCAAGGTCGTAGACCAGCACCATTACGCGCCTCCCTCGACGAAAACTTCCGGTTTGACCAGATTGCGGTCCAGCAGCAGCGACTGCACGGCAAGGATTTCCCGCACGCTGGGGTCCGACCCGCCGCCCCCGCCCGCCGGACCGTTGACGTGCATGGCGCGCACCTCGAACCCCACCGCCTCGGCGGCCTTCCGGTCATCGGTCCGCGCCGCAATTCGCAAGCGCACCTCGTAGGGTTCGGGCCGGTCGTCCGTCATGCCGTGCAGGCTCGACATGCCGATCAAATCGACCCGCATTTCGGAATATTCGAAGCCCCGCAGCCGCTCCTGCACCACCTCGGCGGCCAGCTTGGCGCGGCCGACCGCATTGATGCCGGCGTAGCTGACTTGCCCTTCGCCGATATAGCCGTCGAAATAGCCGACCGTTACCTTGTAAGACTCGGTCCGTGGCCGGGCCCGGGCGCCCGCGACGCGAACCCGGTGCGGCGCCTCGTCGGTCAGGGTCAGATCGGTGATGTCGAGGACGCAATCCGGCGTGATGTAGGCGGATGGATCGTGCATTTCGTAAAGGATCTGTTCCGAACAGGTAACAACGTCGATGCGTCCGCCGGTGTTTTCGAGTTTGGTGACCACCAGCCCGCCATCGACGTCGATCTCCGCGATGGGATAGCCAAGCTGCGCCAGGCCGGGGACGTCCTTCTTGCCGGGATCGGCGAAACAGCCGCCGGTCAATTGCGCCGAACATTCCAGCAAATGCCCCGACGCGGTGCCTTGCGCCAGTCTCGGCCAGTCGTCATAGGACCATCCGAAATGGTGCATGGCCGGTGCCAGGAAAAGGCTGGGGTCGCCGACCCGTCCCGTGATGGTCACCGGCGTCTTGGCCGCCAACGCCTCGCAGATCGCGTCCGCACCCAGATAGGCATTGGCCGACGCCATGCGCGGCAGGATCGATTCCAGCGGCTCCCCGCTCTCCAATAGCGTCAGGTCCGGCCGCGTCCGCATCAACTCGGCCACGTCGTCCCCCTGAACGACCGCACAGGGTACGTCACCGAGCCCCATTTCATCGGCCAGCCGCCGCGTTGCCCGCGCCGCGCCGGCCGGGTTCGCGGCCCCCATGTTGGTGACAATCCGGGTACCGTGTTCGAGGCAGTGGGGCAAGACCGCTTCCATGCGTTGCTCCAGCCACGGATTGTAGCCCTTCTCCGGATTTTTCTGACGGGTCAGGTTTTCCCGCCCGACCGTGCGTTCGGCCAGGCATTCGAAGATCAGCCAGTCGACCGTCCCGCTTTTCGCCATATCCACCGCCGGGGCGATACGGTCATCGGCGAAACCGGCCCCGACGCCGATGCGGAGTGGAGGGAGAGTCATGGGGCGAACGCTACCTTCCCGTCACGGCCGCGGGCCGGTCCCTTTTGACATCCGCGGGCAGCAGTTTGGGACCGACCGATTGCCTCCACATCGCGGCGCGTCCGGCAGATCATTCCGCGGCGGCGTCGCGGATGGTGTCGAGCGGAACCGAATTCTTGCTGAACCGTTCCTTGTAGTCCGTCGTATCGATCTCCTCGAGCTGGATTTCGCCTGACAGGACCTTTTGCTTCCACTCCTGATGTTCCGGCTCCATCGCCTGGAATTCCGGCATGACGTCCTTGGCGAACAGTTCCAGGCTTTCGCAGATATGTTCGTTGGTATTCTTGCCAGCCTGGTTCAACAGGATGATCTGGTCGACATGCGAGCCCGCGTATTTGCGCAGCCGGTTGCGGATCGTCTCCGGCGAGCCGATCAGGCCGCCCGACAAAGCGCGCTCGAGCGCATCGGGGTTCTCGGTCTTCCAGCGCTCATATTCCCCCCAAAGATCCACGGTACCCGGCGGCGGCCGATCGCGCTGTTTCCCGATGCGGTCCGCGCTGTAGAATTTGAGGGCAAATTGGAAAAACGGAATGCCGTCGGCGCGCCGCCGCGCTTCCTCGTCGGTTTCCGCGCACATGAAATAGCTGACCAACGCCATGTTCGGATTGGTCTGGTAGTCCGTCAGCTTCTCCATCCGCTTGGTGAAGGAATTATAGTAGCAATGCACCCAGGCCTGCGCCGCGGCGCCGCTGACGAACTGGAACCCCAGCGCGCCCATGCCGCGCCGGCCCGCCATTTCGATGGTGTCCAGCTGCGAACAGGCCACCCATAACGGCGGGTGCGGTTTCTGCAGCGGTTTCGGCAGCACGTTGCGCAACGGAAAATCGAAATAGTCGCCGTGATATTCGCAGCCGCCATCCTTGAACATGGGAATGACCGCCTTGACCGCGTCTTCCCAGACCGCGCGCTTGGTTTCCAGGGGCCGGTCGAAGGGGCCGAGTTCGGTAGTGCTGCCGCCCTCACCCATGCCGAGTTCTACCCGGCCGTTGCTCAACAGGTCGAGTGACGCCACCCGTTCGGCGACCCGCGCCGGGTGGTTAGTCGTCATCTGAATGATACCGTGGCCGAGGCGGATGTTCTTGGTCCGCTGGCTGGCGGCGCCGAGGAAAACCTCCGGCGACGGGCAGTGGGAATATTCTTCCAGGAAATGATGCTCGACTTCCCAAGCGTAATCGAAACCCAGCCCATCGGCCAATTCCATCTGATCGAGCGCGTTGTTGAACAGCCGCTGCTCGTCGCCCGGTCCCCATGGCCGGGGCAATTGCAACTCGTAAAATATGCCGAATTTCATTTCCGCAATTCCGCTGTCATTTCCAAATATGGACAACCGTAGCGCCGCACGGCGGGCTCGACAACGCGAAACCCTGTCGGCAAATTAATCTCAGAGTTACTTCATTTTCGCAAGATATTCGGCGGTAACCTTGCTGCAGTCTTCCAATGTGGTGCCGCGTTTGCGGTCCTCGACGACCTCGTCCCCAAGCGGAGAGTCGGCGATCAACCGAAACATCTCGGCGCCGCCGCTGCACGTGGCTCCCGGCAAACCGAGTGCGGCAAAAGTCTTGCCGATTTCCTCGACCTCGTAAATCCATCGGTATGCCTTGGGCGGCGTTTGGGTGACGCGGTCCGCCGCCCATTCGAACCCATATTTGTGGCCGGTTCGCAGTTCATGGACAACCTCGTCAAACACGCCCAGGGCCTCCGCCGCGGCAAAGGTTTCGGCCGCCACGGCGACCATGGTTTTCGTCATCGATGCGAAACACATCTTTATGGCCGCTGCGCGCCCAATTTCATCCCCGCAGCCAATGATGTTGAGCCCAAACGCTTTCAATTCGGCGAACTCTTCGACATGCGGACCCGAGGCATAATACCGGGTCTTGTTTTTCTTCGGCGAAGGCGGATCACCGAGAATGCCGACATCGACAAATTTGGCGCCCGCTTGCTCGACAATCTTCCGAATTTCTTCCTTGGTGGTCGGCGCCACGGCATTGCAGTCGGCGAATAGAATATTCCTGCCGGCCGATTTGATGTGAGCCGCGAGATTTTTCGCCAGTGCAACCGCCTGTCCCGGCGGAAGAATGGACAGAAAGATCTCCGCCTCTTGGATCAGCGCAGCATCATCGTGCACATCTTCCATGCCCGCTTGTTTCGCGAGCGCCTGGGATCGCGCGCTCCGGCCGGAAAGGTTCGTGATCACCCGCAGACCGTGCCGGACGAGTTGGCCGCCCGTGCCCGCCCCCATGTCGCCCTGCGCGATGATGGCAACAGTTTGTATCGTCATGGCCGCCCTCTCGATTGTTCGTTTCAAATTTCGTTGCGGGAATGATCCGCCGGCGTTTTGATCGATTTTTGCAAAAGAGCACCTAGCGGCCCTGAAAGCGGGGATCGCGCTTTTCGACGAAGGCGCGGGGGCCCTCTTTCGCATCGTCGGTTTGCCCGACCACCCAGCGCAATGCGCCGCTCAGCCGCATTGCCTGGTCAAAGGTTTCGTCCATCGCCGCCTGCGTCACTTCCTTTGCGGCTCGAACCGCAAGCGGGGCGTGCCCGGCAATCCGCGTCGCAATTTTCATGGCCGTCGGCATCAGGTCCTCGGTCGGCACCATCCGGCTCACAATGCCCGCCCGCAACGCGGTCTCTGCATCGATGCGGTCGCCGGTAAGAATGAGTTCCATCGCAATCGACTGCGGTATGCTTCGGGCCAGGCGCTGCGGGCCCCCGCCACCGGGGAAAAATCCACGCGTGATCTCCGGAAGACCGAACTGCGCTGCAAGCGAACAAACTCTGATATCGCAGACGAGCGCCAATTCCATGCCCCCCGCCAAACAGTAGCCATCGATCGCCGCGATCAGCGGTTTTTCAAACTTCATCGTCGACCATCGGGCGGACGTATCCGCTTCGATCACCGCGGCCGGCGAATTGTCCAGATTGCGCGCACCCCCACCGGAGGCCCGCTCCTTGAGATCGGCCCCCGCGCTGAACGTTCCCCCCGCCCCCGTGAGAACAGCGGCGCGAATGTCGCCATCTTCCCGAACCCGCTGCAGGTACTCCATGAGCGTGCGGCTCATCTCTTGGTTTATGGCATTGCGCTGAGCCGGACGATTCAGCGTGATGACGGCCACGTGGTCGATGAGTTCAAACAACGCCGTATCGCTACTCACACATCTTCTCCTTCTTATGAAGTTAGGGCCGTGGACACGTTTTGTGTGCGCCGCTGGCCCTACCCTATGGTCAGACTATCGAATTCGATTGGGCGCTGTCTAATGCGAGCCGCGCAAGCCGCATCATTAAGTTGCGTTCAGGACCAAGCCCGGTCGCTTCCGGTGGCAGACCTGCGTTGCCCTTTGGTCGTCGGACAGCGCAGATCGGCGTAATGAACCGCTGGTCAACAGAAAATCCTGTGCTAGGATTAAATACAAACAAGCTCTTGAATAACGGTAGCAGGGTACATGCGCCTACTTCTCATCAATCCGAAGTTCCCGGAAAGTTTCTGGAGCTTCAAGTGGGCCATCAATGAAGTATTGCCCGAAAAGCGTGCGGTCAATCCGCCGCTCGGCTTAGCGACGCTGGCGGCGCTTTGCCCCGAAGACTGGCACGTTGACATCATTGATGAGAACGTCGAAGCGGTTCCCCTCGCACCGAGGCCGATATCGTCGGCGTCTGCGGCATGGGCGTTCAGCTTCCCCGCCAGCGCGAGCTATTGGAATATTATCGGGATCTCGGTTACTACGTCGTCGCCGGCGGCAGTTATGCTTCGCTGTGTCGCGAGGAGTACGCCTCCCTGGCCGATACAGTCGTCGCCGGCGAGGCGGAATATATCTGGAAGGAATTTTGCCAGGACTATTCCCGGGGCGCTCCAAAACCGCTGTACCATGAAACCGGAACGGTCGATCTCACCGATTCACCCGTTCCCCGCTTCGATCTCCTGAAGCTCGAGCGCTACTCCTATGCAGCGCTCCAATATTCGCGCGGCTGCCCCTATCGCTGCGAATTCTGCGACATCATCGTCATGTTCGGCCGTAAGCCCCGGGTCAAAAGCCTCGAGCAAGTAGGACGCGAACTGGACGAACTGCGCAAGGCCGGCATGCGGAGCGTCTTTTTCGTCGACGACAACATGATCGGTAATCGTCCGCGGGCGAAAGAACTGTTGCAGTTCCTCGCGCGCTACCAAGAGGAGCATCGCTACACCTTCACCTTCGGTACCGAGGCCTCGATCAACATGGCGCAGGACCCGGAGCTGCTCGCCCTATTCCGTGCCGCGAATTTCGGCTGGGTTTTCATCGGCATCGAATCGCCCGATCCCGCCAGCCTCAAGGAAACCCTGAAGACTCAGAATCTTCATGAAGATATTCTGACCTCGATCCAGCGAATTTACTCGTACGGGATCGATGTCCTGGCCGGATTCATTATCGGTTTCGATAACGACACACTTGAGACGTTCGACGTTCAATACGAATTCATCATGGCCTCCGGCATTCAGTCGGCCATGATCGGGCTGCTCGCCGCATTGCCGCATACCCCTCTGCATGAACGAATGCAGCGCGAAGGCCGGCTCATAGAGATCGAGGATGCGACCAACCCAATAAAGGCACAGTCAAATATTGTACCGAAAAACATGTCGCATGATGCCATAGTCGCCGAATACCAGGAGCTTTATGGCCGACTGCTGGCCGATGGTGCGATAGCCCGGCGCATCCGCAACAAAGTCCGCTATCTTCGCGCGCCCTCGTATCAGAGCGGGTTCTCGGTCTCTCAGCAAATGGGGATTATCGGACGGCTGGTGGCCAAAGGCATCCTTCCGGGGGGCTTCCCGCGGATCATGCATTTCCTGGCCTCCTTGCCGATCTTCGCCCCATCCCGAATTCCGCTTGTGATATCCGACTGGATTGTCGGCCTCTCGATGCGCGAATTCGCCTTGCATCACATGGCCATCCAAGCCCCGAAGACGACTACAGTGGACCGCCATCTTGCGTCCCTGCGCGCTCTGATCGGTGACGGCATAATTCAGAAACCAAGTTCCCACGCCACGAACCAAGCGACAGGCCCCAATCTCGTCATCTCCTTGAGCGATCTTCCGCACCGGCGTGTTCTGAAGCGGGCGATCCCCCGGCTGAGGCGGGTGCTGAAGCACACGCGCGCGTCAATTACGCTCCAAGTGGACAGCGACCAATCCACCCAATTGAAGCAAATCGAGCATTTGCTAAAACGACTGGCGCGGTACGGGGACCGGGTTTTCGTTGTGGTCGATGAAAACTTGCGCGGGATCGTCACCGTTGACTCTTCGGTGTTCAATCTGGTTCTGGCGCGTCCGGATGAGGGACCCTCGTCCGCAGGTGCGCACAACTAATAGAGTGCCCGACATCTCCTGCGTTCGCGCATGTCTACAAATGGTTATGCGCGAAAATCCACGCATCGCGCCGCCATTGTTCGATGCGCGTCGAAAGACAAATGGCTGTCATCTTGCTTTCTTCTTGCTTTCCGTGACGATGACGCTCTCAAGCGTAGCGGGCGGTGTCGCATAGTAGATAATGTGGTCATCCGGCTCACGAAGGCCGGTCACGGCGGTCACCGGATCACCTCGGCCAGGGCCACGTGTTCGCCGATCGCCAGCGGCGCGTGACGGTTCTCGGGGGTGAGCAGACGCTCCCGAAACTCCTTCTCGCCCGCCCAGGACTTCAGTCGATGCCTCCGCTCTTCGAGGAAGGCGCCGAGCTGGTCGGGACCGATGCCCCAGACGAATTTCTCCTGCTTCAGCCGCAACCACAAGTCGACCAAGCGCGTGGCATTGCGGAACTGGAAGTTCCCCGGTCGTTGCTCGTCCATGAACGTGAACAGGGTCGCGGATCCGGGGCCGGCGCAGGCGCGGACGACATCGAAAATCTCCATCACCTCCGCTTCGGTGAGGTACATGAGAAGCCCCTCGGCGATGAACAGCGTCGGGGCCGCTGGATCGTAGGCCGGACAGGCCAGGAGCGACTCCCGCAGATCGCGTTGGGTCAGATCGAGTGCGACGAAGGTGGGAGGCTTCCATCGATCGGGGAGGCTCTCGACCGCCTGTTTCTTTCCTCCTTGGGTCGCGGGATGATCGACTTCGAGGATCGTCAGTTCGGGGTTCGTCTCGGCCAGGCGCAGGCTCAAGGTGTCCAACCCCGCGCCCAGGATCACGATCTGCGAGGCCCCACGGCCGATCGCCTCGCGGGCCAGGGCCTCGATCCAGCGCTTGCGCAGGACGAAGTGGAGAAAGAAGCCAGGGACCGCAAAGCGCTGGAGCAATCCTGCTTGCCAGCGGACCCAGCGTCGACCGAAGCCCCCGCGAAGGTCGGATCGCGTGCTTGCCTGGAGCATCCGCTCGTTGAGCTCAGCCATTCGCCTCGGCACTTCCACGTGGAGGTGCGAATGCGTCGCGATTTGGAACACACCGGTAGCCACGAACCGGGCCGTCGCGCTGGGCGCAAGGTCCTTCATCGGCGGAGATCCCGGCGGAAGCCTCGATGCGCGTGGAGAGCCATGATCTGGCCTCTCGCTTCCTGCAAGCGGGCAGCCGGCCCTAGCAAAAATCAGATCCTGACATAGGCATGATTCAATCCATCAAGTTTTGGTATAATCCGCTAATGGGAGATTAGCAGACGATGCACAGGTGGCAGTTTTACAAGTGGACGTTCCGACCGCCACCCAGTAACGTCCGCGCTACCGCCAGCAGCGCACATTCAAGCGATTTCGATCCGACGCATTCAACGTATGGAAAATAACGAGCGCAGCAACCTGAAAGGGCGTGGGTACGATCCTTCGCGGTCGCTGCCGATTTACCTGACAATGCGCGCGGTTAAGAGGTGTTGTCCTAACATGAGAGACAGATCTTTATGCAATCCCCAGGTATCGCAGAGCGACGTTTCCAGCTCATCCTGATCAAACCGTCCCATTATGACGACGACGGATATGTAATCCGCTGGTGGCGCGCCCTGATTCCGTCGAATTCACTAGCCGCCGTATATGGCATCGCTGCAGATTGCGCCGATCGCCTCGA
>CAYYBI010000290.1:0-8575 GCA_964469835.1 uncultured Rhodospirillaceae bacterium | reverse complement strand
ATGGTGCATGCGGAGAACCACGACGTGATTTCCTGGCTCAGCGACCGGCTGGTGGCCGCCGGAAAGACCGCACCGAAATATCACGCGGTGGCCCACGCGGCGCCGGCCGAGCGCGAGGCGACGCACCGCGCCATCACGCTGGCGGAGATCGTCGACGTGCCGGTGCTGATCGTCCATGTGTCGGGACGCGAAGCAATCGATCAGATCGGCGAGGCGCAGCGCCGGGGCCTGCGCATCTATGGCGAGACCTGCCCGCAATACCTGTTTCTGACGGCGGGCGACATGGACAGGCCAGGCTTCGAAGGCGCGAAATTTATGTGCAGCCCGCCGCCGCGTGACGCCGATAATCAGGAATTTGTCTGGCGCGGCCTCGCGACCGGGGTGTTGAGCGTCTTCTCCTCCGACCACGCGGCCTACCGTTACGACGACCCCAACGGCAAGAAGTTGGGCGAAAAGGCGGGGTTCAAGAAGGTGCCGAACGGCGTGCCCGGGCTCGAAATTCGCTTGCCCATGCTGTATTCGGAAGGCGTGCGCACCGGCCGCCTGTCGTTGAACCAGTTCGTCGCCGCAACCGCGACGACGCCGGCGAAAATTTACGGGCTATACCCGCGCAAGGGCACAATTGCGGTCGGCGCGGATGCGGATATCGCGATCTGGGATCCCGAGTTGGCGGTGACGATCACGTCCGACATGCTGCACGACAATATGGATTACACACCTTATGAGGGGCGCCGCATCACCGGTTGGCCGGTCACCACGCTGTCGCGCGGCGAAGTGGTCTGGGACGGCAAGGAACCCCGGGGCGAACCCGGACGCGGCCAGTTCCTGGAATGCGACCTGCCGGATGCGGCACGGCCGGTCGGTGCGGGCGCGTTTGCCGATGAATGAACGGGCGCTATCGAAAGGGAGGATGTCATGCCGCGCGTATTGACCGTCGGCGCAGCGCAACTGGGGCCGATCCAGCGGGCGGAGGGACGCGCCGCCGTGGTCGCCCGAATGTTGGCGCTGATGCACCGGGCGCACGACAAGAGGTGCGATCTGGTGGTGTTTCCCGAACTCGCGCTGACCACCTTCTTTCCTCGCTGGTACATGGAGGATCAGGCGGAAGTCGATACCTGGTTCGAATCGTCGATGCCGAGCAACGAGACGCAGCCGCTGTTCACCGCGGCCGTCGAACTCGGCATCGGGTTCTATCTCGGTTATGCGGAACTGATCGAGGAAAATGGCGGAACGCACCGCTTCAATACCTCGATCCTGGTCGACAAGACCGGCGCGATCGTCGCCAAATACCGCAAGGTTCATCTGCCGGGGCACGAGGAGCTCGACCCCGACCGCAAGCACCAGCATCTCGAAAAGCGCTATTTCGAGGTTGGCGATCTCGGTTTTCCGGTAACCCGCGCCATGGGCGGTGTGATGGGTATGTGCCTCTGCAACGACCGGCGCTGGCCGGAAACCTACCGGGTGATGGGGTTGCAGGGCGTGGAGATGATCCTGCTCGGTTACAACACGCCGATGGTGAATTCGTTGTCGGACGAGTCGCCCCATCTGCGCATGTTCCACAACCATGTCACCATGCAGGCGGGCGCGTATCAGAACAGCACCTGGGTCGTCGGCGTGGCCAAGGCGGGCGACGAGGACGGCAACGATCTGATGGGCGGCAGCGTCATCATCGCGCCCTCCGGTGAAATCGTCGCGCAATGCCACACGCTGGGCGACGAGCTCATCGTCGCCGATTGCGATCTCGATGATTGCATTTTCGGGCGGGAAACGATTTTTAATTTCGCGGCCCACCGGCGGGTTGAGCACTACCGTCTGATCACCGAGCGCGCCGGCGCCATTCCCCCGGAATGAGGCGTCGATGGGCAACCGCATAATCGTCATTAATCCGAACTCGTCGACCGAGGTTACCTCGGGCATCGATCGGGCGCTCGACGATTTTCGCGGCGACCGGGACGATGAGATCGAGTGCCTGACCCTGGCCGAGGGACCGCCGGGGATCGAGACGCAACGCCATGTCGACGGTGTCGTGATGCCGCTCTGCCGTCTGGTCGAGAGCCAGGACAATCGCGCATCGGCCTTCGTGATCGCATGCTATTCGGATCCGGGTCTGCATGCGGTGCGCGAGACGACGGCGAAGCCGGTGTTCGGAATCGCCGAATCGGGTCTCCTGACCGCGCTGACCCTCGGCGATCAAGTCGGCGTCATCGCCATCCTGCCGGCGTCGATTCCGCGCCATGCACGCTTCATGCGGTCGCTCGGTATCGACGGCAGGGTCGCGGGCGAACTGGCGGTCGGTCTCGGCGTGACGGAGCTCAGCAACGAAGCGGTTACCCTGGGTCGCATGACCGAGATCGGCCGGCGCTTGCGGGATGAAAAGGGGGCGGACGTGCTGGTCATGGGCTGCGCCGGCATGGCGCGCTATCGCGCCCGGCTGGAAGACACACTGGACCTGCCGGTGGTTGACCCGACCCAGGCCGCGGTCGGCATGGCCATCACCGCGACGCGGCTTGGCTATCGGACCGGTGCACGCCATGCGGCACCGTGACAACATGGTCTTTTAATCCGTGCAATCCGAGATTACCGTCAGAAACTTCCGACCAGACACCCATTCGGGCGCGAATCATCGATAGGGACCTCATATGAGCCAACCGGGCATTCGAGAAGCCGACTCCGCACGGGACGAATTCGATCCGGTCACGCTGGAAATCCTTTGGAGCCGCTTGATTTCGATCGCCGACGAGTCGGCGGCGGCGCTGCTGCGCACGTCGTTTTCCACCATCGTCCGCGAATCCAATGATTTCGGCACCGTCCTGATGGACGCCAAGGGCGACTCGCTCTCGGAAAACACCGGCGGCATTCCCTCGTTTTCAGGCATTCTGCCGCGTACACTGAAACACTTTCTCGCCAGATACCCGATCGAGACGTGGAAGCCGGGCGATTGCGTCATCACCAACGACCCCTGGCTGGCCACCGGCCATTTGCCGGATATCACGGTCGCCATGCCGATATTTCACAAGGGCGCTCTGGTCGGCTTTTCCGGCTCGATCGCCCATTCGCCCGATATCGGCGGGTCGCTGTGGTCGGCCGACTGCCGTGAGCTGTTCGAGGAAGGACTCCGCATTCCGCCGATCAAGTTCCTGAAGGAAGGCGAGCCGAATGCGGATGTGTTGGAGATGATCCTGGGCAATGTGCGGCTGCCCGACCAAGTGCTGGGCGATCTCAACGCGCAGGTGACGGCGAACCAGGTGTGCGGCCGGCGGTTGATCGAATTTCTCGGGGATACGGAACTCGACGATCTCACCGGACTGTCGCGGACGTTGCAGCAACGCGCCGAGACCGCGATGCGCCGGGCGATCGAGGAGGTGCCCGACGGCGTCTACCGCGCGTCACTCGACGCCGACGGGTTCGACGAAGACGAGACCCACATCGAATGCGCCGTCACGGTCGAAGGTGGGAGCCTGTCTATCGACTATGACGGTACGTCGAAACAGATCGATCGCGGCCTCAACACGGTGATGAACTACACCTATGCCTACTCCGCCTATCCGATCAAATGCGCGCTCGACCCGCATACGCCGCGCAACGAAGGATCGTATCGGCCGGTCACCGTCACCGCGCCCGAAGGATGCATCCTCAACCCGCGTTATCCGGCGCCGTGCAATGCGCGCCAGTTGACCGGCCATCTTCTGGCCGGCGTGATTTACAAGGCGCTTGCCGAGGCCATTCCCGACCGGGTGATCGCCGACAGCGGCAGCGCGCCGACCATGCGCGCGGTGTTCAACGGCGGCGACGGTCACGGCAACCGGTTCTCGCAGATACTGTTTGCCAGCGGCGGCATGGGTGCGGCGCCGCACAAGGACGGTCTCTCGACCACGGCGTTTCCGACAAATTCGGGCGCCGGCAGCATCGAAGCGTTCGAGAGCATTGCGCCCTTGATCGTCTGGAAGAAGGAGTTCCGCACGGATTCCGGCGGCGCGGGCGAATATCGCGGCGGTCTCGGGCAGGAATGCGAAATCGAAAACATATCGGACGAATCGCTGCAGCTATCGCTGCTGTCCGACCGCTGGCGGCATCCGGCGGTTGGCGTTTTGGGCGGGAAACCCGGCGCCACCAGCGAGATCTCGTTCAGCGACGGTACGATCCCGCACCAGAAGTCGCGCACGACGATTCCACCGGGGATGCGGCTGCGGATGCGTTTCGCCGGCGGCGGCGGGTACGGCAATCCGGGCGAACGCGATCCGGAATTGCTGCGCCAGGATCTGGAGAGTGGCTACATCTCGGCGGAAGCGGCGGATCGGGATTACAAAAAATGAACGATCGCATTCGTATCGGTGTGGATGTGGGGGGCACTTTCACGGATTTCGTCGTCGTCGACGAAGCGCGCGACCTGATCTACACCGGCAAGCGGCTGACCTCAGCCGACGACCCCAGCGTGGCGATTACCGAAGGTGTCGAACGCCTGTTGGGTGAGGCGGGCATCGGGGCCAAGACGGTGCACAGCATCGTGCATGGTACCACGCTGGTCACCAACACGATTATCGAGCGCACGGGCGCCAAGGTCGGATTGATCGCGAGCGACGGATTCCGCGATTCGCTCGAGATGGGCAAGGAGACGCGCTACGATTTATACGATTTGTTCCTTGAGGCGCCGCCGACGCTCGTGCCGCGCAATCTGCGGCGCACCGTCGCCGAGCGGATCGGGCCGGACGGAACGGTGTTGTTGCCGTTTGATGCGGATGGGTTTCGCATCGCTGCCCGCGCCCTCGTTGAGCAGGACAAGGTCGAGGCGATCGCCGTCTGTTTCATGCACGCCTACCGCAACCCGGAACATGAGCGCCAGGCGAAAAAGATCCTCGTCGAGGAATTCGGCGCCGTGCCGGCAACGATTTCATCCGAGGTGGCGCCGGAAATTCGCGAGTACGAACGCGCCAGCACCGCGTGCGCCAACGCCTATGTGCAGCCGCGCATGCTCAATTATCTGGCGCGGGTCGAGAGCAAGCTGGCCGACATGGGCGTTGCCGGCACCCTCTACGTCATGCTGTCGGGCGGCGGTATCACGACGGTCCGATCGGCCCAGGCGTTTCCGATCCGCCTGATCGAATCCGGGCCGGCGGCGGGCGCGATGGCGGCGTCCTATTACAGTGGCTTGACCGGTGAAAATAACCTGATCTCCTTCGATATGGGCGGTACGACGGCGAAGATGTGCCTGATCGATGGCGGCCGGCCGGACCGCAAGCATGATTTCGAGGCGGGCCGGGTGCGCCGGTTCCACAAAGGATCCGGGCTGCCGCTTAAGGTCTCGGTGGTCGACATGATCGAGATCGGCGCGGGCGGCGGCAGTCTCGCCCAGGTCGACGGTATGGGGTTGTTGAAGGTCGGGCCCCGCAGTGCGGGCTCCCATCCGGGGCCGGTGTGTTACGGTCTCGGCGCTACCGAGCCGGCGGTGACCGATGCCGACCTCTATCTCGGTTATCTCAATCCCGACTACTTTCTCGGCGGTGAAATGCAGCTCGACATGGCGACGGTGGAGCATGCGATCACGGAAAAATTGGCCGCGCCGCTCGGCCTGTCGACGCTCGAGGCGGCGGTGGGAATCCACGACATCGTCAACGAGAACATGGCGGCGGCCACCCGCATGCATCTCGCGGAAAAAGGCCGCGATCCGCGCCGCTACGGCATGATCGCGTTCGGCGGCGCCGGTCCGGTGCACGCCTATCGGCTGGCGCAACTGCTTAAGCTTAGACGGCTGATCGTGCCGCTCGGCGCGGGCGTGACCTCGGCACTCGGTTTTCTCGTTGCGGCGCCGGCGATCGATTATGTGCGGAGCTATGTCTCGCGTCTCGAGCAGGTCGACTGGGGCCATCTCAATACGTTGTTCGCTGAAATGGAGGAAGAGGCGCGGGCGCTGCTGGTGGAAGCCGGTGCGCGCCCGGAGGAAATTACGCTCACACGGACCGCCGATATGCGTCATGTGGGTCAGGGTTTTGAGATTTCGGTGTCCGTGCCGGCCGGAACTTTGGATGCATCAACGCTGCCGGCGCTACGCGACGGGTTCTTTACCGCCTACCGAACCCTGTTCGAACGAACGGTCGAAGAGGTCGCCATCGAGGCGATGAGTTGGCGCGTTGCGGCGGCGGCGCCCGTCCCCAACATCGAACTCAATTTCGGCGGCCCGCCGGTCGGCAGCGGTGAAGCACGCAAGGGAAGCCGGCAGGTCTATTTTTCGGAAACCGGTTTTGCGCCGTGCGATGTCTATGACCGCTACGCGTTGAAGCCGGGCGACACGCTGTCGGGTCCTGCGGTCATCGAGGAGCGTGAATCGACCACCGTGGTCGGACCGGGCGCGGTGGTTACTGTCGATCAATATCTCAATTTATTGATCGAGCTGCCGGAATAATCGGCCGCGCGACCGTTTGGCGCATTAGGTGCGCCCCGCCGGGCTCTCTAACTGACCGGGCTCGTCTCGATCATCGACCCATTCCTTTACACTGTTTACCGTGCGGCGCGAACCGCACGGGTTTTCTGCGTGTCGACGGCGCCATCAATGACAACGACGCCGTAATCGCGTTCGGCGGCGTCCGCGCTGACCAGCCCATTCACCACATCGGACAACACCTTGTCCGGGTCCCGGTCGAAGGGATTGCCGTAACCGCCGCCGCCAGGCATTTCCACGATGAGTTGGTCTTCACGGGGGATGATCTGGAAGCCCTTGTTCTTCAGTTCCGCGCCGGTTTCGAGGCGCAGTCTTCCCGTGGCGCCGGAACCGCCGCCGTCGCGGCCGCGCGCAGGGAAATGCACGCGTTCGAAGCTGGCGAATATTCCAAAGGGCGCATTCTCCCGGTTGGACAGCACCATGGTTTGACCCAGCCCGCCGCGTTGCGCACCGGCGCCGCCGGAATCGGCGCGGTAGTCCTTGCGCCAAACGACGATCGGCGTGATTGCCTCGGTGATTTCGACGGGAACGTTGCGTACGCCGCTGGGGAACGGCGTTGCCGACAGACCGTCCAGCGACGGCCGTGCGCCCGCACCGCCACTATGAAAGCTGGTGACCATGAAGGCGCTTGATCCGTCGGCGCCTTGACCGGTAATGCCGTGCCCCGCGCCGAGCTTCAGGTTCCACAAATTGGACGTGCCTTCGGCCGGCACACGATCCGGCATTGCCTGATGCAGGCATCCGAAGACGACATCGGGCAGCATGTGGCCGATCGTCGATCGCGCGACAACCGCGCAGGGGTGCGGTGCGTTGACGATCGTGTTGTCGGGCGCGGTCACCTTGATCGCGTCGAGCGTACCGGCATTGTTCGGGATCTTCGGCGCGACCACGCATTTGACCCCGAAGGCGGTATAGGCCTCGGTGTAGCACATCGGACAATTGATGCCGAAATTCGAGGTGCCGGAAGAGCCCTCGAAATCAACGAGTATTTCACCGTCGCCAATTGTGAGCGCGGCGCAGAGGTCGATGGGCGCGTCATAGCCGTCGATGCGCATGTGGCTGCTCCAGCGGCCTTTCGGCAACGCGTCGATTGCCTGCACCATCGCGTCGCGGCTGTGCCGGATGATATGGGCGCCCAAGTCATCCAGCGTGTCGAGGTCGTACTCCTCCATCATCCGGATGAGGCGGCGGCTCCCGGTCTCGTTGCACGCCACCAGGGCGTAGATATCGCCCTCGACCTGAACCGGTTCGCGCACATTGGCGCGGATCAGGGTGAGCAGCCATTCATCCATCGCGCCGGCCCGGGCGAGCGGCATGATCGGGATGAAGAGACCTTCGTGATAGATCTGTTTTCCGTCGGGAGCGAGCCCGATGCCGCCGATGTCGACGACATGGCTGGTGCAGGCAAATAATGCGACCATCTTACCGTTCTTGAAAGTCGGAGAGACGATCGTCAGGTCGTGCAGGTGGCCGGTACCCTTCCACGGGTCGTTGGTGATGTAGACGTCACCCTCGTGCATGCTCCCGGCCGGGAACACGTTGAGAAAATGGACCACTGCCCGGGCCATGGAATTGATGTGTCCCGGTGTGCCAGTCACGGCCTGGGCCAGCATTTGCCCTTCTAGGTCGAACACGCCGGCGGAAACGTCGCCGGCCTCGCGGGTCGAGGTGCTGAACGCGGTCCGGACGAGCGTCTGCGCCTGTTCCTCGACGACGGACAACAGCCGCGTCCACATGACCTGGTTGCGGATGTCGCGCATGCGGTCCTGGGTCATGGCGCTTGTTCCTCTTTGGTAAGAACGATCTGTCCAAGCGTGTTGATCGTCGCGGTGAAACCATCGGTGACAAGCGTTGACGTTTCATCTTCGACGATCACCGACGGACCGGCGATGGTCGCGCCTGGGTGCAGATCGTCGCGCGGGTAAATCGCCGTCTTGATTTCTTCGCCGCGGTCCGGGTCGAAGATGGCGCGGTGCGACACCGGGTCCGGACTATAGGTCTCGCGTGGTGGCGCGCATGGGGCGGGTAAGGGACGGGTCGTGCTGAGCGATAGCGTCCACGTCAGAATTTCGACGTCTAGGTTTGGAATCGTTCGGCTGTAAAGCGTGCGGTATTCGGCATCAAAGGACGCGTCGAAGTTCT
>CAYYBI010000289.1:0-7774 GCA_964469835.1 uncultured Rhodospirillaceae bacterium | reverse complement strand
GCCGCGGCGCCGCCGCGGATCGTATCCGAGTTGGTTTCCTAGTCATCGGTCCCATCGTCCATGTGCGGCATAGCTGGTCTTATTGATCCTTCGCGGCGCGGCGGCGCGCTGACGTCTGCCGTCCGTGCAATGACCAGTACGCTTGTCCACCGCGGTCCGGATGGTGACGGCATCTGGACCGACGAAGCGGCCTCGATCGGATTGGGCCATCGGCGGCTGGCAATCGTCGATTTGTCGGAGGCCGGCCATCAACCGATGGTTTCGGCGGATGGGCGCTGGGTCATCACCTATAACGGCGAGATTTATAACGCTAACGATCTGCGGTCGGAACTCGAGGGGGAAGGCGCCACCTTTCGCGGTCATTCCGATACCGAAGTACTGATCGAGGCCTGCGCGCGGTGGGGCGTCGAGGCGACGCTGCCGCGTCTGGTCGGTATGTTCGCGTTTGGCCTCTGGGATACGCGCGACCGGTGCCTGTATCTCGTGCGGGATCGGCTCGGCATAAAGCCTCTGTACTGGGCCGAATTCGGCGATCTGATTCTGTTTGGGTCGGAACTGAAGGCGTTGCGGGCGCACACCGGATGGACGCCGGAAGCCGACCGGGATTCGCTCGCCGCCTATATGCGGCACAACTATGTGCCCAACCCCGCGACCATCTATCGGCGGGTCCAAAAGCTCGAACCGGGATACATGCTGGTCTTGGCCGCGGGTGGAACATGCAAGACACAGCCTTATTGGCGACTTGAGGATGTGGCGCGGCATGGGCAGGCCCATCGCGTTACGCTCGATGAAAAAGAGGCTGTCGACGAACTCGAGAGGGTTTTGGGCGACGCGGTACACCGGCGAATGGTGGCTGACGTTCCGCTCGGGGCGTTTCTCTCCGGCGGCATCGATTCATCGTTGGTGGTGGCGCTGATGCAGGCCAATTCCGCGCAGCCGGTTCGGACCTTCTCAATCGGCTTCCATGAGCAGGGCTATGACGAGGCCCGGTATGCCAAGGAGGTCGCGGCCCATATTGGGACAGAACACACCGAACTCTATGTCGAGCCGCAGCATGCCATGGATACGATCCCCCGCATGGCGGAGATGTTCGACGAACCGTTTGCCGATTCATCCCAGATCCCGACTCTTTTGGTCTCCGAAATGACACGCAAGCATGTCACCGTGGCGCTCTCGGGCGATGGCGGAGACGAGCTGTTTGCCGGCTACACGCGCTATTTTCAGGCGGTGGGGCTGTTGCCGGTCATCGGCCGTTTGCCCGGCGGTGTTCGTTGGGCTGTCGCGGCGGCGATACGATCCCTGCCGCCGGCGGCATGGTCGGCCCTTTTCGGTCTTGTGCCAGGACGTTGGCGGCCGCCACAGCCGGGCGACAAGATGCATAAGTTGGCCGGCGTATTGTCGGGATCCGTAGACTCCTATTACCGCACATTGGTGAGTCACTGGGCGGAACCGGACAGTCTCGTTCTCGGCGGTTCCGAGCGGCGCGGTCTGCTGTGGGACCGGTCGGTGAATTTGATCGTGCCTGACGCGATCGAACGAATGCAGTATCTGGATACCCTGACATACCTGCCGGACGATATCCTGACCAAGGTGGACCGGACCTCCATGGCGGTTTCGTTGGAGGCGCGCGTGCCGCTGCTCGACCATCGGGTCGCGGCTTTTGCCTGGTCGTTGCCGCCGGAATTCAAGGTTCGGGATGGAAGCGGCAAGTGGCTGCTTCGCCAATTGCTTTTAAGACATGTGCCCAGCCGACTGGTTGACCGGCCCAAGATGGGCTTTGGCGTGCCGATCGATGCCTGGCTGCGGGGACCGTTGCGGGATTGGGCTGAAGACCTGCTATCGGTCGACCGGCTGCGCGCCGATGGGTATTTCGATCCCGCGCAAGTGCGCCAGAAATGGGCCGAGCACCTTGCCGGTGGCCGAAACTGGCAATATCTGATCTGGGACGTCCTGATGTTTCAGCTGTGGAAGGACCGGTGGCTGTAACGCCGCACACGGACCGCGAAACCAGGGCAAAAAAATCGCCGCGCTTTGGGGCGCGGCGATGAGGAAGAGGAGGTATCGCGGATAAGAAATGGTGAAACCTTTGTACCCTCCGGTTTCGACCCCGAAAGTGACCTGGGTCACGCAGCGGCGAAAATCGGTGTGATCTGGGTCACGAATTCCCAGAATTTTCGCCTTGGGGCTGATGCTCAGGTCATATATTCCGGAGCATGGCCCGGCGGCGGCGTCGCCCCGAAGACGCCGCGTTCTATGATACCCTCGCGGCCTCCGTAGAGCTCTACGAGCGCCGTTTGCGCGCGATAGGCGCGCTCGTCCATTGCTTCCGGATCAACGATCGATCGCAGATCCGCTTCATATTCGGCGACGATTTCGGCGTGTTCCGGGTTGCTGGCGATGCTGTTCAATTCCTCGGGGTCGGCGTCCAGGTCGAACAGTTCCGCCTCGTAGCCCAGATAGTGAATGTACTTATAGCGCCCTTTGCGGATCATGAAGGCGGCCCGATCCGCGGCCGCTGCGTAATACTCGCTAAAGGCAATGCGGTCGGGGTCGTCGGCGGTGTTGGCGAGGTGGATCAACGAGCGGCCGGGGAAGCCTTCGGCGTCGGCAATTTCCTCCAGGCCGACGGCGTCCAGCACGGTCGGTGCGATATCGGCGAGCGTCACCGGTGTCCGGGATACGCTGTCTGCCGGTATGCCCGGTCCGGCAATTATCATCGGTATCGCGCAGGCTTCTTCATACATGTTGGATTTGCCCCACAGCCGGCGAGTGCCAAGGTTTTCGCCGTGATCGGTCGTGTAGACCACGATGGTATTCTCGGTGAGACCGCATTCGTTGAGGCAATCCAAAATTTCGCCGATATTGGAGTCGAGATAGGAGATACAACCGTAATAGGCGGCCATGAGCACGCGGCGCGTTTCGTCGGTCAGAAAGTCGTTGTGGTTACGGTTGCGTTCCTGAAGCTTGATCCATGGGTGGGTTGGCGCATCCGGTTGGCTGAGTTTGGGTACCGGCAGGCTGGCGGTTGGGTACATCTCGTAGAATTCAGGCGGCGCGATGTGCGGCGGATGCGGGCAGACCAAAGAGGTGAACAATACCCAAGGTTTACCGTTGGCGGGCCGGCCGTTATCGCGCAGCCACTCGCAGGTACGCCCGGTAATGTCGCGATCGTATTGCGTATAGCTGGATTCGCCCGGACCGATCTCCGATGCGGTCTTGCTGCTCTTGAAGGGCGGCGCCATTGGTCGCTTCACACAACTGCGGAGGTCGCCAATGCCGTCGACGATATGCATCGGATTGATCTGTTCAACGAAACCGGTCGGTTCGTCCGGGCCTCGAAAATGCAATTTGCCGATTGAGGTGGCCCCCAGGCCGTTATCGGCCAGAAGGTGATGCCAGCTCCGGACGCGTCCCTCATAGGCATGCGCATTGTCCCAGTATTCGATCTCGTGCACATACCGGCCGGTCGCGAGCACCGCGCGGGCCGGTACGCAAATAGCGGAGTTGGTATACGCGGTTGCGAAACGGGTTCCGGAGGCGGACAGCCGGTCGATGTTCGGCGTCTTTACGAATGGGTGGCCATAACAACCGGTCGCTTTTTGCTGGTGCTGGTCGGACATGATGAACAAGAAATTCGGCGTCGCCATGATCGTCCTGCTCCCCTAATCTTTTGATTGTTAAGGAAGGGTATCATTCTCCTGCGTCCTGTCGATAGCGGCGGGACCGAAACTTTGGGAGGGCGATGCTCGCCATCTATCTCAAAGCGCAATAGATTTTGATGTGCGGCATTCCGCCATGGCGGGCGGTGCGCGATCTCGGCGCGAGCCCGCGGACCGCAATACGCCACCGGGCGACGGGCGACGACCCATTGCGACAAACGTGTCAATGTTTACGCAGCACGATTGCCGACAGTGCAGGCGAGCCGTATTGGACCCGACGGGCGGGCCACGCTACGGTTGCTTCTGAATTGTTGATAATGAGTATCTTTTTCGGAGTCTGGGTAAGCAAGGATGCCGTGTACCCTTGGGACACGCGCGCAAATTCTCGGTATCAAAAACGTTCCTCTAGTAGGCGCCCGAACCGAGCCGAACAATTTGATCCAGTGCGTCGTCGCGTGACCAGTCGGGATAAACCGCCAGCACAGCCCGGATTGCTGCTCCGGTTGCGTCGTCGTATCCGGCGCCTTGCTGATCCGCTTCTCGAAACGCACGATTGATGATCCGTGAAAGATCGGAATCAACGCGCTCGTCTGTCATCGTCAACATTCGAAACCACCCATCACTTCGAGGATCCTCCCCGATCCTCGTCGATATCAGATATTATAGGCACAATATGACAACGTATTGAAACTTTTTGGAATGGTTTCCGCTAAATAGTAGTTGTTCGACGAAAGGCGAATTTGAGCTAATCGTACCTCCTTTGTGCCCATTGTTCCCTTTGTGCGATGAACATTTATTCTAGCGGCCTGCGTGGCCGTATCGTGCGGTGCCTTCGGCACGTGAGTCAGGGGCCGGAAATTCTTGTCGTTTCCGGCGACGGCTGGCGTCAGCAATTATTTGGCAATATGGTTGCCTCTGACTTGGGGGTGGCGTCTCAAGTGGACCGTCTCAGCGCAGTCCCCGGAGCCGTTGGTGCCTATATTCGCGCGCGGTCGCGCATTCCGAATTAAGGCTAGCGCATCGGTTGAGGCGCATTATGGTATTAGAATTATTACAAAATTATGCCCGGTTTATTGGCCGGGCGGGGTGGGGCGCGCGGTTGTTCCGCCGACAAAAGAGGGGCCCGTCATCGATAATTGCCGGGACCGCAGATCAAGTTTGGCGCCGGCGACGGGCAGAGAACGCGAGCATAAAAATAAGCAATACACCGTCGACCCGGCGCCGTGCAACAAGCGCTCTGGAGGACGGTTTGCAGACGGGCTCTGCGATATCGGGGTAAGACGTTCGAGACGTATTGTGTCCTTCGTCTTAACTACGAATAAAATCATCCTGTCGGCAACTGCTCCGAATTGGATAATCCGCAATACACCCCCGCTCACTTTCGGGAATTGGCTAAAGTGTGGCGATTGCGGCTGGGTGCGTCCTGCACGCGGAAAGAAGAACAAAAAAAGAGCTGGCCTGTGGACGACCATGAAATCCGGTTTAACGACTCCGTGAGCCCATACTTGCGGCGACCAACGCGGACCTTCGCGCAAGCGTGCCGAGACATCACGAGCAAAAAAATCCAGAAGTGGCAATTGTCGGTGGCGAACGAAAACCGTTCGATCTATGTCGCATCGGTTCGCGCCCATTTCGACGAAACGCCCTGACGTAAGGTTCCTTCCGCCGCTATTCGTCCTGCACACTCATATGCCCGCACGCCGACGCGAAGATAATTTCGCGATATACTGTGCGGCATGGTGGACCTTGAACCTCTGCTTCTTCGCGGTCTTCGGTTACCCGACGGGCGACATTCGGATCTTCTGGCCGTTGGTGGCCGGATTGAACGGATTGCGCCGGGCATTGACAAACCGGACCGGTGCATCGAATTGGATGGGGACCGGGCGCTGATCCTGCCCGGCATGGTCGATGGCCATATGCACCTCGATAAGACTTTGTTCGGGGGTCCTTGGACGCCGCACCCGGCAGGGCCCGACCGCGAGAGCCGCATTCGGGTCGAACGGGATCTGCGAAAACAATACACACGGAGTGTCGAAGAACGGGCGTTAGGGCTGGTCCGTCACGCGGCCGCACTCGGGACCTGCGCCATGCGCACCCATGTGGATATCGATACGCAGATCGGTCTGGCCAATCTGCACGCCGTTCTTGCGGTGCGGGAAAGAACCCGTCACCTGGTGGATATGCAAATCGTTGCCTTTCCGCAAAGCGGTGTGGTGCGGGCCCCCGGTGTGGCGGAATTGCTGGATGCCGCGATCGGCGAAGGCGCCGATTTGATCGGCGGCATTGATCCCATCGGGTTCGACGGCGATTTATCCGGTCAGTTCGATGTCCTGTTCGGTATTGCGGAGCGTCGCGGAATTGGCGTGGATGTGCATCTGCATGATCCTGGGCCAACCGGTCTGCGTGAGCTTGCCGCCTTGGCCAACAGGACCCAGGCGACGGGAATGCAGGGCCGGGTAACCGCCAGCCATGCCTTCTGTCTCGGCGGATGCCGTGCCGTGGCCTTGCAACGGATGGCCGCATTGCTGACGGATGCCGGTGTGTCGGTGGCGACCCATGGCGGCGGCGCGTCGCCGATACCGCCGATTAAGACCTTGCGGGCGCTGGGCGTAACGGTGTTTGCCGGCAGCGACAATATTCGCGACGCCTGGTCGCCGTTTGGCGACGGCGACATGCTGGAACGCGCGATGCTGACGGCCTGGCGGTCCGGGTTCCGAACCGACGATGATCTTGCGGTCGCTTTCGACCTCGTTTCCGGCGCCGGTGCCAATGTGTTGAATTTATCCGATCACGGGCTCGCCGAAGGTGGGCAGGCGGATTTTTTCACGGTGCCTGCGGAAACTCTGGCCCAAGCCGTCGTCGATCGCCCCATCCGGTTGCTGGTGGTCAAGGCGGGCCGGATTGTTGCACGGGACGGCACGCCCGTCGCCGACGGAGCCGCGGCGATCAATCGCGATACGACGGATCCAGCTTATCCATAAGCCGCAAATAGGCGTCGAATTCGGGTTTGCCGAGGTCATCGCCGCTGGTGTCTTCTAGGAATTCATCCGCCATCCGTGCGGCATCCTCGCACACCGATTCCGATGGAATGGTGAGTGCGGCGCCGCCGGCCTGCGCCGCCACTTGAATTTCGCAAGCGCGTTGCAGGCGAAACATATTGATGAAGGCTTCTTCCAGGGTCGCGCCGGTTGTGAGCAGCCCGTGGTTGCGCAAAATCAAAACCTTGTTGGCGCCAAGCGAGGCAACGAGGCGTTCCTGCTCGTCAGGACGCATGGTCGGTCCCTCATAGTCGTGATAGGCGACGCGGCCATAAAATCCGCTCGCCATGATGCTGATCGGCAAGAGGCCCTGCTGCTGAGCCGCGATGGCCATGCCCGCTGTGGTGTGGGTATGGAATACGCAGCGGACATCCTCGCGCGCCTGATGCACGGCACTGTGAATGATGAAGCCTGCCGGGTTCACTGGATAGGAACTATCGCCGACGATTGTCCCGTCGAGTTCGACCTTGACCAGATTGGATGCGGTCACTTCGTCATAGCGCAACCCGTAAGGATTGATCAGGAAATGATGTTCGGGTCCGGGCAACCGGACGGTGATGTGGGCGTAGATAGCCTCCGACCAGCCGAGGTAATCGGCGATCCGGTATGACCCAGCCAGCCGCGTGCGCAATTCCCATTCCGCCTCCGAAACGCCTGGCAGTCGGTTGGGGCGGAGCGGGGTCGGTCGTGTCGCGCTGGTCATGGCGTGTCCTCCGTCATTGCGCCCTCATATTAACCGGATTGGCCGCGCGTTTCTTGTGTTATTCGCGAGCCGCCTGCACCAGTGCGACGACCTGATCGACCATCTCCGGCGCGACACCGAGATAATTGGCCGGGTCCAGCATCGCATCGATTTCCGCCTCTGACAGATGCCGCGCGATCCGGTCGTCGGCGATCAGCACGTCGCGCAGTGTCATGCCGCCGTCGGCGCATTTGGCGCAGGCGTCATAGACCACGTCATGCGCCTGGTTGCGCCCGATATGCGGCGCCAGCCCCATCATCACGGCTTCCGACATGATGAGACCGTGCGTCATTTGCAGGTTCGCCTGCATGCGTTCCTCGTCGACCACCAGGCCC
>CAYYBI010000288.1:0-14838 GCA_964469835.1 uncultured Rhodospirillaceae bacterium | reverse complement strand
CGCTTGATGACGCTGGATTCGCTCGGTGTGACCTGCGAAATGATCGAGCTAATCACTGCATCGCGCCGGCGCGTTACCGCGGTCACGGTCATCACCAGATTGTATTCCTCCAGCGCGACATAGCCGTGCGATTCGCCGAACGGTCCTTCCGGCTCCAAATATTCCGGATCGATCGTGCCTTCGACGATGACCTGCGCCTCCGCCGGCACCATCAGATCGACGGTCTTGGCCTTGACCACATTGACCGGACCGCCGGCGAGACCGCCCGCCACGGTCAGTTCGTCGACGCCCATCTTGACCTTCTGGGGCCCGGTATATTCGACCACCGGCGGACAGCCGAGGATGATCGCGACCGGCATCGGCTCGCCGCGTTCCTGATATTTCTTCCAATGGTAATAGCCGCCGGCCGACATGGAGCGCAGCATCATCACAGCAACCCGGTCGGGCGCTTTTAGATTGCCGCGATAGACGCCCATGTTCTGGACGCCGTCATCCGGATCCTTGGTGATCCAGGTCGCGGCAGTGAAATAGGGGCCCACATCGAATCCGGGCGTGGAAATCGGGATCGGCAATCCGTCGACACCATTGCCCTCGCCCTGCACCTCGGCGCCGGTCTGGACGATCTCGTGCACTGGCGCGTCTTCGACCACCGTCGTGCCAATCGGGTTGGAAAGCGCCTGGTTCCAGGTCGGTCCGATGTCTTCCACGGTGTCGACGCCCATGCCGATACGATAGATCTCCGGATTGGCGGCGAGCGCACCGACCACGACCGGGATGTCGTAGCTGCGGCCGCGGCTGTCGGTGACATTGGTGAACAGGAAGGCCTTGCGTTCGGGCTCCGGAATGCCGCCGCGGAACTGCCAGCGCACCAGCGGATGCATCTCGGTATCCTTGTTGATGGGTTCATCGATCCGGACCAGCAGCCCGGCGTCATCCAACGCCGAGATGTGCTCGTGCAAATCGTTATAGGCCCGCTTGCCCGCCCGCGCCGTGTCGTCCATTCGATGCCTCCCGAGGCCGATAGTCATTGGAGGCCCCATGTTTTAGTCGTTGCCGCCGTTGGCGCAAGGGGCGGATGGAGGAGCTGCCAACAGTTCTTCGGGCTATTCACGATCCAGCGGCACCTTCATCACGCCCACGCGCGACACGAATTCAGCGATCGGCAATTGTTTGATCGGACCTAAACCCCGCCGATCTGGCTCTTGATCGTTTTGTCGGTAATTTCATGGTCGTTGGCCAGCAACATTGCTTTACTGATTGCGCTGGAAAGGGTGGTGTCGATTTTGGTGCTGTCCGGGACCCGGCTGGCGTAACGACCCCGATGCCTGCCTTCCACGATGCAGAGATGTCGGTCGTTCGGCTGCATGAATACCGCCGTACTGCCCAAATGAATTCGGTATTCGTTTATCCTACCTTGCACCAACAAATCGCATCCCGATACCTTGCATCGGTCTGAAATTTCAAGCGCGGGCAAGAGCTGTTTCAGTATTTCGGCACGTTTTCGTGCGCCCAAATTGTTATGGCGCGTCGAGCGCCGAAAGTGAAAGGTCTCCGATTTATCGCGCTGCCTGTGGTCGCACCAATCCATGTTGACCGCGATCGCGGAACCGGCCACGGCATCGGACAGATCATGCATGACTTCGGAAAATACAATTGGCGGTACATCGGCGATTCGAATGGGAGACATGTCCACATCGGACGTGTGGGAAAAACTGATGTGACCGGTCGATTCCAATGCGGTATCAATTTTCCCGCCCCGCCCCGCATCGGCGACCGGATCACTGAATAACGCCGCCTGAAGATCAAAGTTTGCAAAGCGCCGAATCTTGTAGACTGCTTCATCCGCTTCGGGTGATTCCAGCACCTCCCAGCCCAAATCCTTCAACCGGATGTGGAGCTCAAATTGCCATACGAAGTGACCCGCGAATCGATTGGAATAGAGTTCGGTCTCGAATTCGACGTCAGTAGGGATAAATATTTCCCGATACGCCTGTTCGAAGGGCTGTTTGATCCCGAGCATGTCAATCCGGTTTCGCCACGCTTGGACCTCGTTGACGTCGGCAAAGACTGGATGCCATGGAGACATCGCCGTCTCCTGACCGACCCATGGAATTTCCGCTCCGTCGACACCGTAAAATTTGCCCGCGTCGAACAACGCCGCCTCGCTAATGGTATTTTTCTCTAGTTGCCAAATTATCCGGGGAATGAAATGTGTGACGAACGGATGCTCAACATAGTGCGTGCGCATCTCTTCAACCGTTCGGACGCGCCTCGAAAAATACAGCTCCTCCAATCGCCTGCATTGGCGCTCCCGCTCGGTTTCCATCCGATCGATTAGCTTCCGATACCGCTCGGCCAGGAACCAATCGCTCTTGGCAAGCCGGCGAAGGCTGTATCTCTTGGGTTTGTCCTGGGTGGTATCGACTATCGACGCTCGAATCCGCCCCGACGCGTCGCACGAAATTTCAACAGTGCGATTTCCAAAATTTTCGCGCAGAATCCCTGATTGATCCATACCGAATGTAGGAATTCCATAGTCGCCCAGTTCTTCGACGGTAAGGCCGCGCGCTTTCGCGGTACGCTCAATAGCGCGCTTAATGAACAACCGGGCGCCTTCATGGTTGATGTCCCCATAGCTCAGAAACAGATAAGGGAGCCCCAGGTCACCGGGCAACGATTCGAAAGCAACGAAAACGGCATTTCCTAATCTCGCGGCATCCCATTCGCTGCCGCGCTTCCGATAGCAGCGATTGGCAAATTGGCGAAGATCCTCGGTCGGCGCGTTGTCACCACAAAACTGTGCCGCCCAAATCAGGCCTTTGAGTGTCTCTTGGTTCGGATCGACCCCTTCATAGGGAATTTTATCGAGGCTGTTTCCAAATGAATTTTCATACGATTGTGTATCGAACCGATTGAGCATCCAGCTCAATTTGGCGGCATATTTGCCGGGCCCGATTGCGGATACCAGCTCTTTGGCACGTGCCTGCCATCGCTTCCGCGGCCGCGACAATTTATGGCCGGCAAAGGCCAGTTCGATGAGTTCAACCCATGGGTCGCGACTTTTCGGCACCAATCCCAAAACCCAATCGCGAACCGCTTTTCCCCATTCGGTATCCTGCAGATCGGGCATGGGCCCAAGAACACGCGGCGGAGGCAAGGTTTCGCGCAAGACGGCATCGAGACGTTCCCGGTAGGTCCCCGATAAAATTCCGTCGCGGTATTCTTGCAATATTGCCCGTAGCGTATCGCTGAGTTCGTGAGCTGCGTCGTATCGTTCCAAGCCTTGCCACAACCCGCCCAATCGCGCCATATGGTCCGAATTCGCCTGGCCCAAAATACTGAAAATGATCTGGAAGGATCGGTCGGTGAACGGCAGTTTCCGCCGCGTAATCAATGCAATCAATCGCCAGAGAAATATTCTTCGGGAACAACGCGTGTAGTAATCCCGCAGATCAACGATGCGTTTGTTCGACACCGCCCAGAAGGCATCCGGCAGGAGCGCAACCTGCTCCTCCGGCGGCAACGCCAGAATCGCCTTGGTAACGGGAATGTCCTGCGGACCAGGACCGCGATTGAAATACCAGTCGCCGTGTACTTCTGTAACCTGGCTGACATATGTCCAAATCAGGTTGTCCGGACGTGCGAAACCATGTTCAGGATTGTACTTCAAATAGGGGCTACGCTTGCGCGAGCCGAAGAGAGCCCGAAGCCACATGCCGATATCCCCCGATCATCCGCCTTTCAGCGGGACGAGTTGGAGAAAAGTCATTGACTCCTCGCCCGTTACAGCAATCTCGGCATTCGGGTCGGAAAGTTGTTGATCATTGAATAGAACGATCAAATTTTGCCCTTCGATTGCACGGCAAATCTTTTCCAGCTCTTTGGCAATTTTCAAATCCGATGAGCGTGCCTGGTTTAAAATAAGTTCCTTGGCGCCCAACTTCTGCATTCCTCGAAACGGCAGGACACTCTTTTTGGCGATGAGACGCCTTTCCTCATCCTCCAGGCGCCGGCGGATCACCTCACGCACCGTCACGCGCTCGCTGGCGAGCCGCAGTGTGCCGACTTCTAACGGCGCCGCGCCAAGTGTTTCGTCGATTAATCGCAGTAATGCTGTCATATCAATATCCTCCTCTTCAAACGGCAGAAAATTAATCTACACGTTATGCGCGCATTTGCAATTATTTTTCTTGTTCCGAGTGCGTTCAACGCAATCGCAGCCGCTGCACATTGCAGCGCCGGGTAATGCGCCAAGGAAATAGGTTAATTCAATATGTCGTCGGCAGGCCAGCGACAATATCGCCGTAACCAGTCAGTCGTAGCCGAACAGCCAGTGCGTGGTGCCGTCATGGACATTGAAGACGGAATGCCGCGCGGCACGGGGGATGAACACCTCGTCGCCGGGCCCAGCCGTGACCCGCTGCCCCGCGATCTCGAGGTCGAGCCGCCCCTCGACGACCATCACCAGCTCGTTGGTGTCATGCACGAAATCGCGCCACGCCCGACCGGGCGGATCGGTGAAATCATGGCAGGAATACCCGCGCGCGGCCCAGTCGGCGCGAACCGCCTCGGGATCGACCGGCTCGGAGAATTTGCCGACAGTCAGGGTTTCGTCCATGCACTCTCCTAACCCCGTACTTCATGCAATGTCAGAACCGGCGGCCGCGCGCCTGTTGCTTCTCGAAATAATGTTGATGATAGTCTTCGGCCATCCAGAAATCCGAGGCCGCCGTGATTTCGGTTACCACCGGGCTGCGGAACCGGCCGGACGCATCCAGCGCCGCCTTTGACGCGGCCGCGGTTTCTTCCTGGGCAGCGTCCATGAAATAGATCGCGGACCGGTATTGCGTTCCGACATCCGGTCCCTGCCGGTTCATCGTGGTCGGATCGTGCACATCCCAAAGCACATTCAGCAGACCGTCATAGGACACTTCGGACGGATCGAATTCAACACGCACCACTTCCGCATGGCCGGTCGCGCCGCTGCACACCTGCTCATAGCTGGGATTCGCCGTTTCGCCGCCGGAATATCCGACCGCGGTGCTCTTGACGCCCGGCACTCGCCGGAACGCCGCTTCGATGCCCCAAAAGCAGCCCGCCCCAAAAATCGCCGTTTGTGTTTCAGCCATGTATCTATCCCTTATCCTTCATTGCGCGCTGACACCAAATGCCATCGCAGCGTGGCCCCAGGTCAATGAGATGGTGCCGCCAACCGACTGCGTCAAATTATTCCCGTCGCGGCCAAAAACACCAGGACAATCGCCAGCGGCGCGACATAGCGCAGCGCCAGGAACCAGGCATCGGACCATATGCCGCCAAGATTTGCAGCCGCCACCGCACGTATCCTGCCCCACCGCCAGGCGACGAACGTGGCGGTCAACAGACCACCGATGGGCAATGCGACATTCGACGCGGCGAAATCCATTACGTCGAAAATGCCGAGGCCCGCAAGCTGGACACCCTTCCAGGGGCCGAATCCGAGCGCCGCCGGCACGCCCATGGCGAAGATCGCCAAGCCTGCAATCAGGGATACGCGCGGGCGCCGCCGGCCGTCGCCGGAGAGACTGGCCACCACGACTTCCAGCATCGACACCATCGACGTCACCGCCGCGAGACACAGCAACAGGAAGAACATCGACCCGAATACCGCGCCAGCCGGCATCGCCCGGAACAGCTCCGGCAAGGTGACGAAGGCCAGTCCCGGGCCGGAAGAAATTTTGCCGCCGAAGGTGAACAGCGTCGGAAAGATCGCCAGCGCCGCCAGCAACGCGAACGCGGTATCGCCCGCGGCCACCGCCAACGCCGGGCGCGCTAACCCGCCCCTTCCCGAGAGATAACTGCCATACGTGAGATACACACCGGCACCGGCGCCGAGCGAAAAAAAGGCCTGTCCCAAGGCGGCAAGATAAACGTCGGGACTCGACAGGGCGGTCCAATCCGGGCGAAACAGAAATTCGAGTCCCTGCACCGCGCCATCAAGCGTCAGCGCAAAGGCGACGAAGCCCACAAGAATAATCGCCAGAACCGGGACCATGAAGCGGTTGCATCGCTCGATTCCACCCCGCACACCCGCCGAAACAATGGCGACCGTGATCACCATTAAGGCCGCCTGCCAAAGGATCGGCGTCCACCCGTCGGCTACAAATTCTTGAAAATATTCGCCGTACCCGGATTCCGGAATGGACCACAAATCCCCTGATACCGCGGCGTAGAAATACCGCGCCGTCCAACCGGCAACGACCCCGTAGTAGCCGAGCACCACGATGACCGTTGCAACGGCGAGGTACCCGGTCATAGCCCACGGGGTGTTGCGGCCGAGCAACTGGAACGCGGCAATTGGACTTCGCCGGCTGCGACGGCCGATCGCGGATTCCGCAATTATGACCGGCACCGCAACGAGAATAATGAAGAAGATATAAAGCATTACGAAGATCGCGCCGCCATGTTCGGCGGTAACATGCGGAAATCGCCATATATTGCCGAGACCCGCCGCAGAGCCAATTGCGGCAAAGACAAAACCGCTCCGCAATCGCCACGTTTCCCGCTGCCGGCCGCGCCGCGTCATCTCCGCCTCACCCCTCCTTCGGCCCCGCCGCACCCGCCATTCGGCGTTCGGAGCCTGAAAATATGACAGTATACCTGTCCGGACTCCGGTGCCCGTGAATTGAATTTTTTTATGCGGTTTACAATTTTTTAATCCCGAGACCGATAGCCTCAATACCTGGTTAACGCCAAACCAGTGAATTTCTATTGGGGTAATGATAATGAACCGCGCGAAAATGAGTGCGAGTATCAACGGGACCGAGAACGAGCCATCTGCCGGGAAATCGGTCGGCGGCGCAGTACCGGAATCGGCTGACAAGAAATACGAAGACGGTTTCGACACGGTTTTGGACAAGGAAGACGATTTCGATGTTGAAGACGATGTCGCCTTCTTGACCGAGGAATATGATGTCCTCGACATGCACGACGTCCTGGATCTATGCAATATGCCGAAACCCGACATTTCGGACTGGTAGACCACGCCAGATCGAAATTGCGTACCGATCTCCTCGCAAGGAGAAATCGGCAGACGACGCTGTAACGCGCTCCACGCGTCTGTCGACTGACGGTTTTGTTTTTCCCGCGCCCAGCATGGCGCGGTCTCATGCTAGAGTTGCCCGACCAGCCGGCAACCGGAACCGTGCTCTATGATTACCGTATTTGGCTCGATAAACGTCGACCTTGTCATGCAAGTCGATAGTTTGCCCCTGCCGGGCGAAACGATTCTATGTCCCGAATATCTGATCATTCCAGGCGGCAAAGGTGCGAACCAGGCGCTTGCCGCGCACCGCGCCGGCGCACCGGTTCGCATGATCGGCTGCGTGGGACAAGATGATTTCGCGGGCCACGCCTTATCCTTTCTGCGAAAAGAAGCGGTCGATCTCGCCGGTCTCGCCACGAGTCAAAAACCGACATGCTGCGCCGCCGTGTGCGTCGACTCTCAAGGAGAAAACGCCATTGTGGTGGCTTCCGGTGCAAATAGTGACGCCGCCGCGGCGCAAATCGCCGAAGGCATGTTGGGAGCGGAAGACTGGTTGGTCCTGCAGATGGAAATTCCGCATGAGGAAAATTGGACGGCGGTCCGTATGGCAAAGGCGGCCGGCGCCAGCGTGATGTTGAGCGTCGCGCCGGCAGCGCCGGTGCCGGAGCCGATCCTCGAAATGCTGGATGTGCTTTTGGTCAACCGAATCGAAGGCGAAATGGTGGCGTCGCATATCGGGTTCGCCGCGCAGGACAGTTCCGGCCTGCCGGCAGCGCTGTCGGAAACCTTCGGGTTGACTTGCGTTATGACGCTCGGCGCCGAAGGCGCCGTGGCGGTCGGACCGGGCCTCGCCCTCGCGGTCCCGACGCTACCGGTCGCTGTTACCGACACCACTGGCGCTGGCGACGCCTTCGCAGGAGTCCTCGCGGCTGCACTCGATGGAGGCCTTCCGATCCACGAAGCTCTGCGCTATGCGAGTACGGCCGCCGGCCTCGCCTGCACGGTCATGGGCGCGCAAACCAGCCTGCCAACAAAAAACGCCATCCAGGCGGCGCTCAAGGACTTGCCGACAATGCGGCCACTCGAAATCAAATCCTGAGCGTCGACGCATGGCTCGGCGCGTAGCTTGAACAAGGCTGCGGCATCGTATCCGTGCTCTCGCCGCAGGTGCCAACCCGACTGAATACCTTTGCCCGACCAATATGATATACTATATCATTCAAATTAATGCCGTTTGACGCCATACGCGCGGCCACGCGCTGCATCGCGGCATGCAACGGGAACCACGATGCGGCCGGTCATGCAATCAAAAGCATCCGACGAAAAATTATTGGGGGGAGACGCAATAAGCGGTCCCTTTCCGGACCGTGCCCACGATCACGAACACTGCATCGAGGAGGCCTTCAGCCGTGCCGAACGGCTCTGCGCGGACCGCGGTCTCCGGCTCACGCCGCTGCGCCGTGCCGTCTTGAAAATCATCTGGGAAGGGCATCATCCGGCCGGCGCGTACGACATTCTCGACCGTCTGAAAGAACAGGGCCGAAGCGCCGCGCCGATGACCGTATACCGTACGCTGGATTTCCTGATGGAACACGGGCTTGTGCATCGTCTCGCCAGCCGAAACGCCTTCGTCGGTTGCGACCATCCTGGCGACCGCCATCGCGGCCAATTCCTGATGTGCAGGAGTTGCGGCATGGTGGCGGAAATAGCCGATCCGCGCATCACTGCCGCGATACGCACCGCCGCGGCGGCAACCGGCTTTGTCGTCGAGGCCCCGGTGGTCGAGGTGACCGGACTGTGCGGGGCCTGCGTTACCCATGCCGGATTGCGCTACGTTGATGCCTGATTCCGGTCCGCTTATCGACGCCGCGGGCGTGACAATGGCATTCGGCAGGCGGCAAATCCTCAGCAATGTCGATCTCGCGGTCAAAGCCGGTGAAATCGTCGCCTTGATCGGCCCCAACGGATCGGGCAAATCGACGCTCGCACGCATCCTGCTCGGCGTGCTCAAACCCGATGCGGGCATCGTGAAACGGCAGGCGGGCCTGCGTCTCGGATATGTGCCGCAACGGTTGCCGCTAGATACCGTATTGCCCATCACCGTCGGCCGGCTGATGAGCCTGACCAACCGGGTCGATGCCGGTCGGATGGCCGAAGCGCTGAACGAAGTCGGCGCGTCGGATCTGGCCGAGGCGACCATACCGGAACTTTCCGGCGGCGAACTGCAACGGGTCCTGATCGCGCGCGCCCTGTTACGCGACCCGGATCTATTGGTGCTCGACGAACCAACGGCCAATGTTGATTTCAATGGCCAGATTTCCCTGTACGAGTTGATCCGCCGCATTCGCGACCGCCGAGGCTGCGGCGTTCTGACGATTTCGCATGATCTGCATCTGGTAATGTCCGCAACTGACCGGGTGGTATGCCTCAACGCGCATATCTGCTGCGAGGGCCGGCCCGAAGCCGTTAGCAGACACCCGGCTTATGTCGAACTGTTCGGCGCACGGGCGGCGGAAAACCTGGCCGTATACACCCACGACCACGATCACGACCATACCTTGCACGGCGAAGTCGTGCCGGCCCCGCCGCAGCACGATAGCCACGGCGATCCGGCAACGGAGACGATGGAGAAGACACCGCAGCCATGATCGGGATCGATAATTTTCTCGTCCTCGCCTTGCTCGGCGGCATTGGCGTAGCGGTGGTCGCGGGACCGCTCGGCTGCTTTGTCGTATGGCGCCGCATGGCGTATTTTGGCGACTCGCTCGCCCACTCAGCGTTGCTCGGCGTCACCCTGGGCTTCGTATTGTCGGTCAATCTCACCCTGGGCATCGCGATCACTTGCATCGGCTTCGCGATCATCATCGTGGCGCTTCAGGAGCAACGCCGCATCGCCACCGACACCTTGCTCGGAATTCTATCGCACACGGCGCTCTCCTGCGGACTGGTCGTGCTCAGCCTGATGGATCATGTGCGTGTCGATCTGTTGGGATACCTGTTCGGCGACATCCTGGCGATCACGCCCGGTGATATCGCCATCATTTATAGCGGCGGCGCGGCGGTTCTGCTCGTTCTCGCCGGTATCTGGCGGCCGCTGCTGGCGCTCACCGTGCACGAGGAATTGGCGCGGGCGGAAGGCGTACCGGCGCTGCGGACTCGGCTCATCTTCACCTTGCTGCTCGCCATGGTTATTGCGCTGTCGATGAAGATTATCGGCATCCTGTTGATCACCTCTTTGCTGATCATTCCGGCGGCGACCGCACGGCGGTTTGCGCGATCGCCGGAGAGCATGGCGCTGCTGTCCAGCGGCTTCGGCGCACTGGCGGTGACCGGGGGATTGCTGATATCGCTGCAATGGGATACGCCCTCGGGGCCATCGGTTGTGGTCGCGGCATTCGCGCTGTTCCTTGCGACCTTGGTGTTCGGTGGACGGCGCGGCGGTCTCGCTCCACCGCCCAGGGCCGGATGAACGCCGTACCCTGTCACACGGTCAACCAGGAATGAGCTGATGTCCCATAACGCCGAGACCGGCCCGCTTCGATTTTTCAGGGCGATGCACCACGGGTTCCGCCGCCGCTGCCCAAAATGCGGCCAGGGCCCGATTTTCCAGGGTTATCTCGTGCTGCGGCCCGCCTGCAACAATTGCGGCACGGAAACCGGCGAGATTTATACCGCCGACGTGGCGCCCTATTTCACCATTCTGATCGTCGGCCATATTGTCGTGCCGCTGTTGCTGCTCAGCGAGCAAACGGCCGCACCGCCGATGTGGCTGCAGTTCATGCTATGGCCCGGCCTTGCCTTGCTTCTGACATTCTGGTTTCTGCCGCGGATCAAGGGATGCATTATGGGTTTTATGTGGGTGCTGGGCATGCGCGGGCACGAGCATCAATAACCGCGGCACCCTAAGCAATCGGTCAAATCATCATCCAACACAAGGGAGAGAAACGTGAGCAAAATAGCGTTGGTCGTCGAATTCGACGTGAAACCCGAACATCGCGACGCTTTCGAGACAGTCATTCGCAGCCATGCGGCACGCACGCTCGACGCGGAGCCAGGCTGCCTGCAATTCGACGTGCTGATCCCGAAAAAAGACACCGGCGCGGTGTTCTTGTTCGAGTGCTACAAGGATGGCGCCGCGCTTGAGGCGCATGGCAAATCGCCGATCCTTGCGGAAACCCGCGCGAAATACGAAGACATGATCAACGATCGCCGCATCACGATGTGCGACGTGGGATAGATCGCCTATCGCCAATCCGCGGCAGCCACCGGCTGCCGCCGGAATAAGGGCGCAGCTAGCCCGTCCGGTGGATCAAGTGATAGCCGAAGGGTGTGGTGATAACGTCACTGACGGCGCCGACTTCCATGCTGAAAGTGGCCTGATCGAATTCCGGCACCATCATGCCCGGGCCGAACCAGCCCAGATCGCCGCCTTCGCGGCCCGACGGACAGTCGGAATTCTCACGCGCCAACTCAGCGAATTCGCTGCCGCCCTGCAATTGGGTTTGGAGCTGCTTGATTTGTTCCAACGCCTCGTCTTGCGACCGGGTGGCGGTCGACCGTTCGGAACCGGCGTACATGAGAAGAATATGAGATGCGCGAACCTGATCAGCCATCGTTTATGGGACCCTGTTTGGTTTCGGAGGTGCGGCGAGCCGCCGCTGCGTGGCGCAAGCTATACCCGCAAATCGCCCCCGTGGCGACGACATTTTTGCGATTTGAATACCTTCCAGTCTCATGGACAACCCTGCGGCGGCGCTCTATGAAACCGCATGACGACAAAACGCATCGGACTCATCCACTCGGTTATTCCCGCGATCGCCGCGGTGGAATCCGCGCTCCGGGACCATTGGCCGGAGGCGGAAGCGGCCAGCCTGTATGATGAATCACTTTACATCGACCTCGCCGAAGACCGGTCGCTGACGCCGGCGCATTTCGATCGGATCGCCCAGTTGCTGCGCTACAGCGCCGATTGCGGCGCCGATGCAATTCTGGTGACCGGATCGCTGTTCGGGCCCGCGGTGGTCGCCGCGCGCGATGATCTTGATATACCGGTGCTGACTTCCTTCGACGGGCTGATCGACCGGGCCCTCGCCCTCGGCAGCCGCTTTACAATGCTGGCGACCGATCCGGGCACCAACCGGATGCTCGGCGCCGAATTGACCCGCCGCGCCGAGGTTGACGGGCGCGAGGTCTCGCTCGATGCCCGCCACATCTCCGGCGCAACCGAGCGCCTGCAGCAGGGCGATCAGGCGGGTCACGACCGGCTTGTTGTCGAACAGGCGGAAGCGGCCCCACCCAGCGACGCCATCCTGCTTGGCCAGTTTTCCATGGGACCGACCCGGCCCCTGGTGCAAGCCCGTATCGACTGTCCGGTACTGGACGCGGCGGAAGCGGCGGTGCATAAATTGAAGGCTCATTTCACCGGCGCCTAGCACGACGAGCCCGATCCTTCCAAAATACGCTGATCGAATTCGCAGTGCCTGCCAAGCTGGCACAGACGGTTGGAGTGGCCGCGAGAAATTCCGGAGACCTTGGCGAGGATTGTGGGACTGTGGGACTGTGGCAATGATGCCAAACGATAGCTGGGAATTGTCCGAAGAGCTGCGCCTGCTCCAGGAAACGGTCCGCCGTTTCATGGAGAACGATGTCCGGCCGGCCGAAGACACCGTCGAGCACGATGCCTTCGAATTGCCGCAAAACCTGCTCGAACCGCTGCAAAAGAAGGCGCGCGAACTCGGCATCTGGTGCATGCGCACCCCCGAGGAATTCGGCGGCGCCGGATTGAACCTGCTGGGCCAGGTGGTGGTCGCCGAGGAAGCGGCGCAATGCCGTATGGGCGCCTACGTGCCGGCCTGCGGCGCGATCGGCGCCGATCCGCCCAACGTAATATTCAAAGGAACACCGGAACAGATCGAGAATTTTGGCATCCCCGCCGTCGCGACCGGCGAAAAACCATTCGTCGCGATCACCGAAGCCGCCGGCGGCTCCGATCCCCGGCGTTCGATCCGGACCCGCGCCATCCGTAAGGGCGACCGGTATATTCTGAACGGCACGAAAATGTACATCACCGGCGCAGGGCAAGCGCGCTGGGGCGTGCTGTTCGCACGGACCGAGATGGAAGACGGGCGCGATGGTATAACCTGTTTCATCGTCGAAACCGACAGGCCCGGCCTCACCGTGCGGCCGATCCCGGTAATCCGCTCCTACTACCCCTATGAAATCGTGCTGGATGATTACGAGATCCCGGTCGAATACCGCATCGGCGAAGAAGGACAAGGATTCGCGCTGGCCGAACACTGGCTGGTCAACGGACGGCTGCCCTATGCGGCGAACGTCATCGGCATTGCACAGGCAGCGTTGCGCATGGCGATCGACTGGGCCAATCAGCGCGAGACCTTCCGCAGCAAGCTGGCCGACAAGCAAGCGGTGCAGTGGATGATCGCCGATTCCGAGGTGGAGCTGCGCGCCGCGCGGTTGCTGACCTACCAGGCGGCGGCACGCGGCGACCGCGGCCAGGATATCAAGGTCGATGCCTCGATGACCAAGCTGTACGCCACCGAAACCGCGGGGCGCGTGGTCGACCGCTGTGTGCAGATTTTCGGCAGCCTTGGCGTCTCCAACGAGCTGCCGCTCGAACGATGGTACCGGGAACTCCGCATCAAGCGGATCGGCGAAGGGCCGTCCGAAGTTCATCGCATGGTGATCGCGCGGCATCTGCTGCGCCACCAGTCAGGAAGGAATTAAGCTGTATGTCCGACAGACCCTACCCGCTTGACGGCGTTACCGTCCTCGATATGGGGCATATCTATAACGGCCCCTATGCGGGTTTCATGCTGGCCATGGCCGGCGCCCATGTCATCAAGATTGAACCCCGGACTGGTGAACATTTACGCCATCGGGGCGGCCATAAGGCGCACTCCGTGCCGTTTGCCTTGCTCAATTCCAACAAACACTGCGTGACCCTCAACCTGAAGGCGCCGCGCGGGCGGGAATTGTTCCTGGAAATGGTCAAGAAAGCGGACGTGGTGCTGGAGAATTTTGCGCCCGATGCGATGGAAAACATGCAGCTCGGCTGGGATGCACTGCGCGCCACCAATCCCCGGCTGATCTATGGCTGCTCCAGCGGCTATGGCCGGAGCGGTCCGCGGCGGGACGACCTGGCCATGGACCTCACCGTTCAGGCATCCTCCGGCGTGATGAGCGTGACCGGCTTCCCCGACAGCCCGCCGCTCAAGGCGGGGGCAGCGGTGTGCGATTTTTCCGGCGGCGTGCATCTCTACGCGGCGATCATGACCGCCCTGTTCGAGCGCGAGCGGACCGGCGAAGGACGGATGGTCGAAGTGTCGATGCAGGAAGCCATCTATGCCTCGCTCTGTTCGAATCTCGGCATGTATTACAGTATGGGCGGCAAGACGCCGCCGCGCACCGGCAACCAGCACGGCGGGCTCTCTATTTCACCCTACAACGTGTATCCGACAAATGACGGCTATGCCGCCATCAACTGCACCAACGACAACCATTTCTATAATCTTCTGAGGGTCATGGGGCGGTCGGACCTGAAGGACGATCCGCGCTACGCCACCAACAGCGCCCGCGCGGAAATCCTGGAAGAGGTGAACGCGCTGGTCGAAAGCTGGACCCGCACCCTGACGAAAGACGAACTGCTCGACATTTCGCGGAAGAACGATTTTCCCTGCGCGCCGGTGCGTGACCTGGACGAAGTCGTGCACGACGAACACCTGCACGAGCGGGGCATGCTGCAATGGATCGACCACCCGATTGTCGGCCGCATCGCCGTGCAAAACAGCCCGCTG
>CAYYBI010000287.1:0-2930 GCA_964469835.1 uncultured Rhodospirillaceae bacterium | reverse complement strand
CGCGGCCATGGCGGCTCGAACACACCGCCCGACCCCTTGGACGCATCGGTCACGCTCGACACGCAAGCCGACGATCTCGCCGCGGTGACCGAAGCCGTGCGCCAACGCGAGAACGGTGCGCCGGTTCATTATGCCGCCCATTCGATCTCCGGCGCGGCCGCGCTGCATCTTGGCATACGCACCGGCGCCGTGCCCTGGGCCGACATGACGCTTTTCGAGCCGCCGATCATGATCGGGCATGACCATCCGCGCCACTCCGACGCCATGGAAAATTCGGCGGACCGCGCCCGACTGACCGAGAAGCGGCGCGCCCGCTGGCTGTCACCCACGGCTTTTTCGGACAAGCTGGCCACCCATGGCGCCTTCTCGAAGTTCGACCCGGCCATGCTCGCCGCCCATTGCCAGGCCACGTTGCGGCGCGACGGAGACGACTATGTACTCGCCTGCGCGCCCCGGGTGGAAGCAGCGTTTTTCCGGTCGGTGCACAACACCCGGGTGTGGGACGGTCTGCCGGAATTTCCGTTCCCGGCCCGCTTTGTCGGTGGCGACCCGGCAATCCCCGACCCCGGCACAAGGGCGGCGCGCTGGGTCACGGCGGTCGCCGGCGATGTCGCCGCCCGGGTGTCCGGCAGCCATTTCACCGTGGTTCCGAACAGCGGCCATATGATGGTCTGCGAACGGCCGGATTTGTGCCGCGATCTGGTGTTCGACATGATACACGTCGACGCCGAGCGCCAATTTTCCGCCGACTAGAATCGCGGACCGGTACCGTCAATTCGGGATGCCGCCGATGTCAACGACGCAGAAACGCCGCTTCCGGGTCTACTCCCTTGACGACCTGACCCATGACATCCGCCGCGTGCGGTTGCGGCCGGAACGCACCGGCGCCCTGACATTCCACGCTGGACAATATGTCAGCGTAACCTTCGCGGGTCAGCCGGCCCGGGACTATTCGCTGGCGAACCTGCCGGGCGAGCCCCTGTTGGAGCTGCACATCCGCCGCATGACGGACGGATCGACCAGCCATTTCGTGGCCGACACCCTGGCGCCCGGCGAAGCGGTCATGGTCGAGGGTCCGCTCGGCGACTGCTATTTACGCGACCGACATCCGGGTCCGATTATCGGCATCGCTGGAGGATCCGGGCTGGCGCCGATCCGGTGCATCGTGGAATCGGCACTGGCGCGCGGCGAGGCGCACCGCGTCTCCCTGTATTTCGGCGCCCGCGCCGAACGCGACATTTACATGGAGGCGCATTTTGTAGCACTGACGGCGCGATATCCGACTTTTCGTTATGTGCCGGTGTTGTCCGACGCCGACGGCCCGACCGAACGGCGGCAAGGTTTCGTGCCTCAAGCGGTGCTGGCCGATTTTACCGACCTGGCCGGCCTTTCAGCTTACCTCGCCGGGCCGCCGGTAATGGTCGAGGCGGCCTTGCCCGCGTTGCAGGCACACGGCATGTTAGCCGAACACATTCACGCCGACGCCTTTTACGACGACCATGTCATGAAGCAGCGTCACGGCGACTCCGTCTCACCCAATTCGAAGACCGGCACCGCGCCAAAGGAAGGATGATCATGACCGACACCGCGATACCCTTGTGGGAAACTCCAACCCTCCCGGTCGTGGGCGGAAAACCCTTCCCGGTGCGCCGCATCTTCTGCGTTGGCCGCAACTATGCGGAACACGCGCGCGAAATGGGCCATGACCCCGACCGTGAACCGCCGTTTTTCTTTACCAAGGCCGCCGACGCAATTTTCCTCGACGATACGCTACCCTATCCGACGGCGACCGAGGACATGCATCCGGAATGCGAAATGATCGTGGCGCTCTCCAAGGGCGGCAAGAACATCGCGGTCGAGAACGCACTCGACTGCGCCTTCGGTTACGGCGTGGGCTTCGATCTGACCCGGCGCGACATGCAGTCGGAGGCCAAGGAAATGCGCCGGCCCTGGGCGCTGTCCAAGGGGTTCGACAACGCCGCTCCCTGCGGGCCGTTGCACAGCGCGGCGGATGTCGGACATCTCGCGAAGGGCGCGCTGCGCTTCACGGTGAATGGCGAGGTGCGCCAGGAAACCGATCTCGACCAGATGATCTGGTCGGTGCCGGAGACGATTTCCTACCTCTCCGGCCTGATCACTCTGTACCCCGGCGACGTCATCATGACCGGCACGCCGGCCGGCGTCTCCGCCGTCGTGCCCGGCGACACGTTGGTCGGCCATGTGGATGGGCTCAGCGACCTCACCCTGAAGATCGGACCCGCGTGACATTGCGGCGCGGGACCGCCGGAAAGGCAGCACGCGCATTCCCGGGGTACGCGAAATTTATTAGAATTTATGGTTTGTTCTTAAGGACTTGATCACCTTGATCTACTCCTTCTAGATAGCGTATTGACTATCTATGGGCACGTGGATGTCGCTATCATCATCCTTATGGAAGTGATCAATTCTTCGCGTCCTCAAAAAATCATCGAACAACCGAATTGGAATCAAGGTATGCGCAAATCAGTACGCAACGGATTTTCGGCTGCAGCATTCGCTGCGGTCGCACTTGCGGCGGCACCGGCGCTTTCCGCCGGCGGCGTGGCCTGGGGCTATCACGGCGACCTGGGGCCGGGTGCCTGGGGCAAGCTGACGGACAGCCACGGCGCGATCGCCTACCCGCTGTGCGGCGAGGGCAAGGCCCAATCGCCGATCGATATTGCGGCCAAGAACAAGAAATCCTCGAAGCTGTCGCCGATCCGTTTCAACTACAAGGCGACGCCGCTGAAAATCAAGAACAACGGGCACACGATTCAGGTCGACTACGCGAAGGGCAGCACGGCCACCGTCAACGGCGAGAGCTATTCGCTGCTGCAATTCCATTTCCATCGCCCGAGCGAACACACGGTTAGCGGTAAATCATTTCCGATGGAGGGCCATCTGGTCCACGC
>CAYYBI010000286.1:0-9196 GCA_964469835.1 uncultured Rhodospirillaceae bacterium | reverse complement strand
CGCTCATCACCATGCCGGGCGTGCAAAAGCCGCATTGCAGACCGTGATGCTCGCGAAACGCCGCTTGCATCGGGTGCAGCTCGTCGCCGTTCGCCAGGCCCTCGATGGTGGTGACATCGGCGCCTTCCGCCTGAACCGCCAGCATTGTGCAGCTCTTCAGCGAGGTGCCGTTCACATGAACGACGCAGGCGCCGCACTGGCTGGTATCGCATCCGACATGGGTGCCGGTCATTCGGAGGTGTTCCCGCAGGAACTGAACGAGCAAGGTGCGGCCTTCGACGTCGCCGCTGACCGACTTGCCGTTCACCGTCATCGAAACGGCGTAAGACATATGCGTAAGCTCCCTGGCCTTCGAAGAGGTCGGGATTGAAGCCTGCAGGCCCGTCCCGACGGTTGAAGCAAGTTTGGAGTCCGCTGGCGTTCAGGTCAAGGCGTTAGGGGGCGATCGGCTTTCGCATATGGACGATTTCACCGCCCGCCGCTATGGGCGCGCGGCGGTACTCCGTGAAGCCGCGCCGGGTATAGAAGGCGATGTTCTCGATCAACAGGTGATCGGAATGCAGGGCCAATTCGATGAAGGCGATCAGGTGCCCGTCAATCTCATGAAGATCGATGCGGTGTTCGCGCACGGCGCGGCCATAGTCCGCCGTCATCGGTTTTGGCTCCCGGCCGATCAGCGCGGCCCACTCCGCATAGGCCGCGCGTGTTAGCGTGGGGATCGCGTCAGCATCCGATTCCGAGGCGCGTCTGAGCGACAAAGAAGGCATCTGATAATCTCAGGGTAAACGGATCCAAGTGCAACGAGGTTCGGTGTATCGTCCGCCGGCAAATTGCGGTCTTCGATTGATTGGTGTTTAGGGCGCGCGTTGTCCCTTTGCTCCAGCGGACAGTTTGACCGGCTGGCCGTGCGGTGTGTTCAAGTAGGCCCGCCGCCATTGCTCGACCCGTTCGGAAAGGCCCTCCGTGGTCACCCGTCCGTCCGTGGCGACAATGCGCTCCAGCGCGGTCAATGTCGCCATGTAGTAGGTCGTCTGATCGTCCGGGTCGCCGTCTTCCGCCGCTTGGCGTAATGCCGCCCCAAGCGTATCCGACCATTCCGCTGCAGTGACAATGTTTTCCTGGATGAGCGCAAATGCCAGCGCCAAAACCTCCGCCTGCCACGGCTCGGCGAAGACGGGTTCGCCGTCCCGGCTGGCCAGCGGTGCGACCGGCGTTTCGTCAGCCGCGTTCAAGGTAACTTTGCCACAAGTTCAGATTGACTCTGTCGCGCATGTCTTCGGCGTCCGGCCACAACTCGGCGGCATCGAATCCGACGGTGTACAGCGGCTCCGCGCGGTTTCCGCCATGCGCTTTAGAATCCGGCAGGACGTGTGCGCCGTGCAAGGCCTCAATCGTACCCCGCCGGCCGCGCGCATAGGCGGGAAGCCGGGTATGTCCCGGCGCGCCATGGGACTGTGTTCGCACCGTATCGCCGACGGAAAAGGCCGGTGGTTCGTCGATTTCGCGGTCGAAACGTTTGTTGGTCTTCTTTGCGGTCTCGACCTCTTCGGGCGCCATCGGTGGGCGCAGGCCGGTGACGGCGGCCTTCATCTTGCCGGTCGATAACTCCTCGACCGTTGCGACGCCGGAATTCACCATCATCGCCGCATAGGTTTGCAGCCATTGATCGTAGTAGGGGCGGGTCAGGTAATCCACGGGGTCGATCAATTCCCGGCAATGCCGGAACCAGTCGATACTCCAGTCGCCGGGTGCGCTGATCGCCCGCACGATGCCGCGCATGCGGGCCTCCCAGGGTTCATGGAAAGCCACCTCTTTTTCGTGCACCTCTATCGCCCCGAACCCCTTTCGCCCCCCGAGATCGTGGATGCCGTCCATCAGCAGGTTTCCTTCATCCTGTTGGCGAGGTTCCGTTCGGTGCCGATCATGGCGTTGCGGGTGACAAGGCGGGCGAGCCGCTCTTCCGTCCAATCCTCGGTGCCCGCCGGCCGTTGCGGCAGGACGAGGTAACGCAGTTCGGCGGTGCTGTCCCATACCCGGACCGCTACGTTATCGCCCAGGTCGACGCCGAACTCGGCAAGAACGCCGCGCGGGTCGCGCACCGCACGCGACCGGTAGGCCGCCATCTTGTACCAGTTGGGCGGCATGCCGAGCACGGTCGTCGGATAACAGGAACAGAGCGTGCAGACGATCAGGTTATGAGTGTCGACGGTGTTTTCGACGACGGTGAGATGCGCACCATCGAATCCCAACTCGGCGATCGCCGCACTGCCGTCCTGCAGCAACCGGTCCTTGAAGTGCGGATCGAGCCAGGCGCGGGCGACGATCTGCCCGCCGCATTTCGGGCCGATCTCCTCGGTATAGACCTCGATCCAGGCATCCACGGTCTTCGGATCGACCATGTTCTTCTCGATCAGCAGGCTTTCCAGCGCTTTCACCCGCAGCGCGGGTTCCGAGGGCAGGTGGCTGTGCAGCTCTTCGTGAATTTTCTGGACGGTTTTGGAATCATGCTCGGTCATGACGGCACCCTCGAAGCGATACTGTCCGCCGGGCGCTTGGCCCGTCAGCGGAGCAGTACATTGAGCATCAGTCTATTGGAACGCCCCGGCCGCCGTCTATCCCAAGTGTCGGTCAGTCGATATCCATGTCGAGAATTTTGTCCACCTCCGCCTGAATGGCCGGGTCGTCTGGGTCGTAGACCCAGTGCTGCAGCAGGCGGCGGGGGTGCAGCTTGCTGTTGAAGCATTTCAGATGGCATTCCATCATCTGCTCCAGACCGTCGATCGCGTCGTCCTCGACGAATTTGACGGTCAGCAGCAGCGATGGCTCGGTCCCCACCGTTTCGTTGCAATAGGGGCAGATCGCATTGGATTTGACCGGTGCCGCTTTGCGGCGACTCTTCTTTTTCGCCGGTATGTCCGGGTTCAGGCGTTCGATCAGATCGGTTACGACGATGTTCCAGTCTTCGCGGCTATCGGACTTGGTCCAAAGGTCGAGCAACTCGGAGTCGAACAGGACCCGGGAGACCCCCTGATGCGCCAGTTCGATAAGGTCCGCCGCCGGCTTGCCGAACGTCTTCACCTGCGCGGTAAATTCCGGCGGACAGTCCGGGCTGGGGCGGCCCATCATCGCGGCGATAATTTCGGCTGCCGCCATCGCCCGGCAGGCGTCCGTCGCATCGACTTCGCCTTCGCCCGCCAGCGGCAGCGTTTCGATCGCGGCTTTCAGGGCCGCTGTCCCTTCGACCTCGGCAAGGAAGTCGAGCGCGTCGTCGTTTTCAAAGTTTCCTGCGCCCCAAGCCCCCATGGCAGGCTCCGTATCAGTTCAGCCGATTGCGAATGGACACGTTCTTGGCGCCGCCGGACCGCAGGTACTGCGTCCAAAACCGCCGCAGGCCCCGCTCGATCCACGGCTTCAACGGCGACCGCATCCTATCATGGCCGCGGCCGAAGCCGAACGCCACAACGTCGGCACCCGCGACATCCGGCGCAATTCCCTGAGCCTTGAGGAGTGAGAGCGTGGTGTTGCGTTTCTTGGTCACGATCGCCGGCCACGGCAGGAGCGCGGAATTTTCCAGCAGGTCCGAGAACAGAACGACCAAGGCGAGCCGGCGGTTCTTGTCGTTGCCGAGTGGTACGTTGCGGAGAGCGCCGGTGGTGCGCGCGACCGTTCGCACGATGTCCGAATATTTGTAGTCCTGCCGGTTCTTCAGTAATTGGCGGATGCTGCCGGCGAGGGTTCGCTTGAAGTCGGTGCGATCGGCCCGGGCCTGAAGCGACCGGCATTGCGCCATCAGCCAACCTGAAAGTCCCGCATCGGGACAGCCGGGCAAGCATTGTTGGAATACGGTTTCGCTTTTTGCGTAATCGTCGGCAATTGTCTGAACCAGAACCTTATCGCCAATCTGCAGCGCTTCCACGATACGTTCGAACCCCGACGCGAAGATCTTCCTGTCGCGGTTGTCATAGGCAGTCGTGCGGTCGACCAGAATGAGAATCACCCGCTCGCCGTATGCGCAATAATCTTGCGGCGATGCGGCCTGGGCGGTGGCGGCGTGGAAGCTAATTAACAGCGCTGATACGAGAAAACCGATTTTCGCTTTTTGCTTCGAGAATGTCGTAAACCGATCCATGATCATCCTTTAAGGACGCCCTCAATTCGTCTTTGATCGACGCCTCGTCCATTCGCCAGAAAAATGCCGGCGGTTCGGTCGTTCGCCCCTGTTCGTTGCCGGTCTCATAGGAATGGAGGCGCTGTTTCAGATGCAGGAAGACTGATTCCAAAGTTTGGTCTTTATGGGCAATACACTGCTCGCGCTCGTTCTTGAGTTCTTCGATCTGGCGTTCGATGCGGTCCTGCTGCTTGACCAGTTCGGCAAGTTGCGTGTCGTGCTTTCTCTTGAATTCAATCAAGCGCCGTTCGAATTTCGATTTGATCCGATCGAGTTGCCGTTCGGTCCGTTCCCGGGTGCGGACGATCTTTTCGTAATCCGGGTGGGCGTCATGACGCACCACGGCAACGATGACGCCAATGCCGACGATCAACATGTTGATCATGAAAAGCATCCAGCCGGAGGTGCCCATGTCGGTGCCGATCACATCGCGGGCTATATTGCCGAGGCTTTCCTGGTTGAGCATATCGCCGAAGGTGATTTGCTGCGCTTCGATAAACTTTACATAGTGCTGGCGCAGCAGCGCGATCAGAAACAGGGTCGGCACGATCAGCAAGGTTACCGACACGGCGCCCACGATGTAGAGCGTCCGCTGCTGGGTGGTAATGCTCGCCGTGCAGCGCTTGATCCAGGTGCCACCGAAATGCGCAAGCAACATCAGGCCGAGCCCGATGCCGAGGGCGATCATGGCGCTGAGCGCGGGGGTCTCGGAAAAATAGAGCTCGAAGGCGAACCGGTTGATCGGCAATTCGACCAGGGCGACGCCGGCCATGATGAAATAATACATGTAGCGCAGATTAACCCTGAGCGGACGGCCCAGCGCGACTTCCAATTGCCGTTCCTTGTCGGAATATTCCTGATGCTTCCGTTGCAGCCGGTCATGCTTGATCGAGCGCGGACCCAATGTCTGTTCCAGCCGCTCGGCAGCATTCTGAAAAGCGCCAATGATCGAATCCCTTGTCGATCCATAACGTTCGTCAAGGTCTTCCCACAATGACGTAATTTGTCTCTCCAACTCATTGATGAGACTGTCAATTTGATCGCTATAGCGGCGGAGGACGGCCTGCGCTTCGGTGACGATGGCCCGGTGAAACGGATAGATTTCGGCATCCGCGGCGGGAATGTTGGCCTTTCCGTCCTTCAAGCCCCGCTTTTCGTCGACGCGTTTGTCGGCGGCCTTATAGCTTTGAAATTGCGCGAGCAGGGTCGCCTCAATCTGGGTAAGTCGCGTATTCATTAACGGAAATCTCTCTGACCTAATCACGCCGCATACACGCTTGACCGGTCCGGCGCCGAGGGCGGCGGAATTGGCCGTCTGTAGTCTTAAGCGTAATTAATTACTGGAACATGAATGCTCTTGCGCCGCGCAGCGGCATGGGTGCAAGTAATAGGAATAATGACCTAAAATAGAATTTTATTTATCTTCCGTTGAGGGCTGCCGGCATATGGTCGCGGCCACGGCCTATTCTGGCAATCGGCGGCTCTTGCGGCCCCGGAGCACCATCAGCCCTGAAAGGCGAAGATCAGCGCTGCGATGATCACGATCAGCAGGACGACCCAGACCGCTGGCGGCAGGCCCTTTGACGCCTGTGCCTCGTCGGCCCCGGCTTCAACAGGCGGCGTGGCTTCCTCGGAGGCCAACGCTGGGGCAGCCTCGGCGTCGCCGACTACCTCGACGAATTTGCCGAAGAACTCATTAGCCATTTTTTTTGAGGTGGAGTCGATCAGCCGGCTGCCGATCTGCGCCAGCTTGCCGCCGACCGTGGCATTGACCGTATACTTCAACAAGGTGCCGTCGCCGTCGTCCTCGAGCGTTACCTGTGCGCCGCCCTTCGCGAAGCCGGCCGCCCCGCCGGTCCCTTCGCCGGAAATCGTGTAGCCGTTCGGCGGATCGATATCCGAGAGCGTGACGGCGCCGCTGAATTTTGCCTTCACCGGGCCAACCTTGGCGGTAACTTTCGCCGTAAATGAGGTGTCCGACGTTTTTTCGATCTCGTCGCAACCCGGGATGGATTGCCGGAGCACCTCGACATCGTTTAACGCCTGCCAAACCGTTTCCCTCGGGGCGGGCACCCGGTATTCGCCGGTCATATCCATGGCGTTGGCTCCTTAGCTTGTGGGCGGTTTGTCTTTGGCCGGATCCTAGTGGGAACCCGGTGGCCGAAGGTACTGGCGTGATCGCGCGCTTGCAATTGCCGATATGACTGAATTCCGATTTTGGTGTTTCGAAGGCGCTGCGACCGCGCGCCGGATCGGCTATAGTGATCGCGGTCGAAGAAGGAAATTCCATGGTATCCTGCGCAACCGATTCCACAATAGACGTCGCGATCTGGTTGCTCGATCGCGCCAGCGCCGACGATAGTTACCTGCAGCCGCAGAAATTGTAGCGTCTGCTTTATCTGGCGCAAGGCTACTATGCGCGCGATCATTACGGCCGGAAGCTGATGCCGGCGACCTTCGTCGCGCATGATATGGGACCGATCGAGCCGACCATTTTCCGCTTGTTCGAGGCTGGGCGGCCGCAAATCGGTTTCGTCCCGCCGCCGGGCGAAGTGGAAAATTTTCTCGAAATTGTATGGCGCCGATTCGGCGGCCATACGGTTGACCGGTTGAATGCATTGATCGGCGGTCAGGCGCTCTATCGGGAAACATCCGGCCGCGGTCAGGGCGAAGAAATCCCGTTCAACGAGATGGCCGCGGCGTTCGCCGGGAAAGACGAGGCCGCCGAAACCGTCCGCACGTCGGACGGTCGCACGGTAAAAAAATGGATGCCGAGCCGGTCGGTTCGCCGGAACGCTCCTTGAGAGTCGGTCAATCGTAGTCCCACTGTTTGGCCGCGCGGCACGGCTTGGCTTGACGACAAACTCCTAGCAATCGTATTCGGTATTGAACCTTGGCGACGGCAACCCCGTTCGCCATACTGTGGCAAAACACGCGCCCGCGCCGGCACACCGGCACGGCAACGATATGGGGACGAAGTAAGTGGCGAACGGTGCCGCGCAACCGGCTGGTGGGGGGAACGGCTCCGGTAAACGGAAGCGCGCGTTCGTATCGGTGGATACTATCGGCCACGCGGTGTCGCTCGGTGTGACGCTGTTTATCGTCTGGCTCTTGTTGTCCGGCTTTTTTCAAGCTTTCCTGATTACGCTCGGCGTCGCGTCCTGCCTGGTGATCGTTTACATTGCGCTGCGCATGGATGTGGTCGATCACGAAGCGCACCCCATCCATCTCACGATGCGAATCATTGGGTATTGGGCGTGGCTTCTCAAGGAAATCTGGCTCGCCGGTATCGACGTGACGAAACGCGTCCTGCTACCGAGCTCGCCAATCAGCCCGACCTTGGTGCAGCTGAAGACCACTCAAAAATCGGAACTGGGCAAGGTAGTGTATGCCAATTCCATCACCCTGACGCCGGGTACGTTCACAATCCGAGTATACGACGACCAAATTCTCGTTCATGCGCTCTCCCAGGAAGGGGCGGACGGGCTCGCCGAGGGCGAAATGGATCGCCGCGTGACGGCTGTGGAGGGGCAGCTATGATCTTTGTGGTGGGAACGGTTGCCGTGCTGGTGGCGTCGGGTCTTGCACTGGTGCGGGCGTTTCTGGGGCCCACCGTCTATGATCGGGTGCTGGCGGTAAACGCCTTCGGAACCAAGACCGTATTGATGATCGCGGTTTTGGGCTTTCTGGCGGGTCGTCCCGAATTTCTCGACATCGCCCTGTTGTACGCCTTGATCAATTTCATCGGCACCATCGCGGTTCTGAAATTCGTCCGGTACGCGGATCTAGGTACGGCAGCGTCAGCCGAATCCGACGGGGAGCTGAAGTGATGGAGCTGGCGCGCGACATTGCGGCTTGGGTGCTTGTGCTGGCGGGAAGCTTCTTTCTCATCGTCGGCGCACTTGGATTGGTACGGTTTCCCGACGTCTACGCGCGGGTTCACAGCGCCGGTCTGATGGATACGCTGGGCGCAGGGTTCTTCATTTTCGGGCTGACGCTGTACGGTGGTTTCACGCTGGTGACCGTCAAACTGTTGATGATTCTAGCGTTCATATTTTTTACCAGTCCAACGTCGACGAATGCGCTGGCCAACGCTATCCACGCAAGCGGCATCGAACCGTGGTCCCGTAAAAAGGAGGACGAGTCATCGAAGCCGTCGTAAACGTAGTGCTGTTGTTTTTCATGGCGGCCACCATTTTCCTGATCATTCGCCTGCGCAATTTGTTTGCGGTCGTCATGATGGGTGGCATCTATAGCCTGATGGCGGCGACCATCTTTGTCGTGCTCGACGCGGTCGACGTGGCGTTTACCGAGGCGGCGGTGGGGGCCGGCATCTCGACGGTCCTGATGCTGGGGGCACTCGCGCTGACGAAGGCGGAAGAGAAAGAGGTCAGCCGGTCGAGAATCCTGCCTTTGTTGGTTGTTGCCGTAACCGGGGCGGCCTTGATCTATGGCACGCTCGACATGCCGCATTACGGCGATCCGAATGCGCCGATCCATCAACATGTGGCGCCGACCTATCTGAAGGATTCGATCACCAAGACGACCGTGCCGAATGTCGTGACGGCGGTGCTCGCCAGCTATCGCGGCTATGACACGCTGGGCGAGGTGACGGTGATCTTTACCGCCGGCGTCGGCGTGATGGTGCTGCTCGGCGCGGGCCGCCGACGTCGGCGGAAGGACGGCGGGACATGAGGCATCATTTCGTCATTCGTATCGTCGCGAAACTTTTGATCCCCTTCATTCTGCTGTTCGGGCTGTATGTGCAGTTTCATGGCGATTTCGGCCCGGGCGGCGGCTTTCAGGCCGGCGTGATCTTCGCCGCCGGCATCATTCTCTACGGCCTGATCTTCGGCCTGGACGTGGCGCAAAAAGTGGTGCCGCCCCTGGTGGTGGAGATCCTGGTGGCGGCCGGCGTTCTGCTCTACGGCGGGGTCGGCGTTTTCGGCATCCTGTTCGGCAGCACCTATCTGGACTACAGCGTGCTGGCCCACGACCCGGTCCATGGCCAACACCTGGGCATCCTGC
>CAYYBI010000285.1:0-14158 GCA_964469835.1 uncultured Rhodospirillaceae bacterium | reverse complement strand
ACGACAGCAACTGGATTTGGCGAGTTGCGCATCCACCTGACCCGGGTACAGAGAGGGCGGCAAATCCTGGCACTGCCGGAAAGCTGAGATGCACGCCCCTGGGCGTGGGATGTCCGCTGATGGGTGTAGAGCGGACCTAATCCGTGCGAAAGCGGACTCCCGAGTTTTCGGGCTGCGCTAAAATGGGCAGCGCGATTTTGGGCTGGGTTAGAGAGGTGGGACTAGCGTAACCACGCGGAGGCCAGAGGGGGGCCGCCCCCGGGATTTGCAAACCAAATTGTAAACGGACTGTCGATCACCAATCAATATTGGAAAACTCTAAACAGCACGGCAGGTCGAAATTACCTGGACGACACAATACGGTTAGGCATGTACCGACCTTAAACGGAACGGCGATTGTCAATCTCGAAAACCGTTGTGCGTGTGAGCGCACCCAGGGTTCGAATCCCTGCCCCCACCGCCATAATCCCTGTCTCTCCGCCATAAAGACGCGATCGTTTGATGTCTCTATTTATGGGGCTCCCTGAAATTCCGCTTTGATGGATTTGGCTAGCGTAATTGTCTTTGGCGACAGTCGCCGATAGTCAGGAAGGCACTGGCTCGCAATGGCCGGACACCACCCATGAGCGCCTTCCCGCGGGGACAGGCGGCTTTGTCCCGGCTTGCGGCAAACCGCCAGTCTATCGATTCACGGGCCGTCACGCCGAAGGTTGACACACATCATGGTGGGGCGTCCGCCCAGGCGTCAGGCTTGGAAAGGCAGGGAGATCAGAGTCGATTTTCGCCGCGCGCAGCGGGATCGCAGAACAAGGTGAAGATGCGACGTAAGGGCGTGCAGCGTAACTTTGTCCTTGCCGAAATTCGAAGCGACTCGTTGATCGAATTTTTCGCAATTTGGACGATCAGGAACGGATATATGTCAAAACCAAATACCACCGAACCGCTACGGTTCGACGAAACCACACTGCACAATTACATTGCTAAGGTAACGGAAACCTTGCCCGGCGATGTGCGCGATCGCGTGCTACGCGCGGTGGACGAGGCGGGCGCGATTTCGGGCACGATCCTTCTTCTAGATATTTTACGGCATTTCCGCGTCGGCGATGACAAGTCCTTGTCCGAGAAGGCGCGCCAAGCCCTGAAGGCGCACGATAAGGGAAGTTAAATCGTCGCCGCCAAAGTTTTGATTCGGTCGGACACCGTTGCCGAGTAACGCGGGCCCTCTTGCAGGACACGAAGTGATTGCGGAAGCGCGCCGAGATTTTCCGCCGCATGTTTCCGCGCTTCCGAAAGGGTCGGCAAGGGCGCGACCAGGGCGCCCGCCTGCATCACCGGCTTGATGAGCGTGTCACCCTCGGCGGTCTCGTCCGCCAGGACGAGCAGATCACCGGCCATGCATCCGTCCGAATCGAATCGCCGGAAGACCTGCTTGCGCCCCGGCCAGGTCGCCTTGCCTTCGGACTTCTTCCGTTTCGGCCGGCCCGCGTATTCTTCGAGTTTGTAGGCGCAGTCCAGTGATGGGGCGTCTCCCGAGGTGGTCAGCTGCGTGCCGATTCCAAAACCGTCGATTGGCGCCTGGCTGGCAGCGAAATCCTGCAATTCATTTTCGTCCAAGCCGCCGCTGGCGAATATGCGCACCGCTTGCAGTCCGCCCGCGTCCAATATGCGCCTGACCTTTCTTGCATGATCGGCCAAGTCGCCGCTGTCGAGGCGCACGCCCGCGATGACGATCCCTTCCGCGTCCAACTTAGGCGCCAGCGCGACAACTTTTGCCGCCGCCGCTTCGGTGTCGTAGGTGTCGAGCAACAGCACGACGCCCTCCGATCGCACCCGGGCAAAATCCACGAAGGCGCAGGCCTCATCCTCATGCGCCTGAATAAAGGAATGCGCCATCGTGCCAAATATCGGAACGCCGTAGAGCGCCGCCGCGGGGACCGTTGCGGTTCCGGTGAACCCGGCGAGATAGCTGGCCCGTGCCGCCAGCAGGCCGGCTTCCGCCGAATGGGCCCGACGCAGACCAAAATCGAGCAGAACTTTGCCGGGGGCAGCCAGCACCATACGGGCCGCTTTGCTCGCCACCAGGGTTTGAAATTGCAGCAGGTTGATCAGCCTTGTTTCCACCAGCTGCGCCACCGGCAGCGCCGCCGTTACCCGCAGGATCGGCTCGTCGGCGAAGAAGGCGGTGCCCTCCGGCATGGCGTGGACGTCGCCCTCGAAACGAAGGTTCTCCAGATATTGCAGCAGCGGCTTTCCGAACCGGCCACTGTCACGGAGCCACCGCAATTCGGGTTCGGTGAATTGCAATCTTTGCAGATAGTCCACGACCTGTTCCAAGCCGGCGGCGAGGAGGAAATTCCGCTGACGCGGCAGTCGCCGGACGAAAAATTCGAACACGGCGTCATCGGTCATCCCCGCCTCTAGATACGCTTCCATCATGGCGAGCTGATAGAGATCGGTCAGCAAGGCGCTGTTGCCCGCGCCGCCGGCATAAATCTCCCGTAATGCCGGGTCTACGGTTGTCTGATCGGATGAAGTCATCGATCTACACCTCTTATAGCCCGAAATCCGACATCACCGCCGTGAGAACGCCGGCGTCGGCCATCGCGTTTCGCGCAGCGGCTAGCGAGCCATCGAGGTCGATTGCCCGGCACGCCGCGTCGATCAACACCACCTCGAACCCCGCCTTATGTGCGTCGAGTGCCGTAAAGTTGACGCAGAAGTCGGTCGCGAGCCCGCAGAGAAACACCCGGTCGATGTCACGTTCCCGAAGATAGCCCGCGAGCCCGGTCGGCGTTTTTCGGTCATTCTCGAAGAAGGCCGAATATGAATCGATTGCGCGTCGGAATCCCTTCCGGACGATCAATTCCACTCGCGGAAGATCGAGTGCCGGATGGAACGCGGCCCCGTCGCTGTCTTGAACGCAATGGTCCGGCCACAACACCTGGTCGCCATAAGGCAGCGACATGGTCTCGAACGGTTGCGTGCCCGGGTGTACCGAGGCGAATGACAGATGGTCGCTCGGGTGCCAATCCTGGGTCATGGCCATGTGGGGGAAGACGCCGGCGAGCCGGTTTACCATTGGTACGACCGCCGCTCCGTCAGGCACTGCAAGCGCGCCGCCGGTGCAGAAATCATTCTGAACGTCGACGATTAGGAGGATATCGTCTTCACCGGGCGTGAAACGTGACATCTGGTCGGTGCTCCTGCGCGACAAACCGTCTCGTGGGTTCCGTAAGATCCACCAAGCAATCACCGCGTGTCAGACGGACAAATTACAGGCCCCGGCGCAGCTTCAGGGCCGGGATGTCGAGCTACCGCGGATGAGGCTATTACGGCCCAAAGGATCAGGAACCGGTGGCCGATTCGCGTACGAGAAGGCATGGGCAGTCCGCCAGTTGGACGACCTTATGGGATACACTGCCGAGCAACATACCTTTAAGGTCGCTCATTCCCCGGCTCCCCATAACGATCAGATCTATCCCGTGATCACGGACAAACTGTATAATTTCGTCGGTGGCGTCACCAATCCGTATCTCGCTCGTGACCCGGCCGCGATTGCACATCGTCACCTTCGCGCCGGCATTTTCGAGAATTCCTTCCGCCTCCGCCCGAAGGATGTCGTGTTCCGTAAGGTCTATATTTTCTCTTTTGGCAAGTTCTTGGAGACCTTCGGGGACCTTGGACGATCCCGCCGATTTCATGACGTGGAGCAGACAGAGGTTGGAGCCGCACTTGTCGGCGAGATCATCGGCATAGGCCACGGCATTTTGAGCGTGCATCGACCCGTCGATCGGAACCAAAATATTTCTTGGTGGCATTTTCTCGCTCCTGAAAAAAACTGTTCAGGGCAAACGGTAACGGTTTTCTCCATGGGTAGATTGATATGCCTCAGTCGTGGCCGGACCGAGTGTCGAACGCCGCGAATTAAATTCGCGTGATTTTGATCTGGATCAATAAATGGTGACCGACATGTCGCAGACTGTTGGTTGCTGCGGTGAGGAGCCGTGATCGGAGAAGTACCGGTGAAACGTCCTTTGGGCGAGGTAACCGAGCAACGAGGTACCTATCACTTGCGATGATCCGCCGTGACAGGGCCCGCAGGCGGCCATCCCTAGCGCTGCAGGAGGAGACTCCGGAAGTGGAAGGGTTGGCGCTGCGGGTTTCTGTTTATGCCCGGTACGGTACTTTGGACCGGGTTCTGGAAGGATCCATTGAAGTGGATTTGGGGCTTCGCGCAGAAAATATTAGGAAAGGGGGGCGTAATGGTGACACGGGATGATTCTGCGGCATCGCGCGGCTCGAAATCGCAGCAGCGCATGAAACATGATGATGTCGTTCAACTCGTCGGCGATCTGGAAGATGCAAAAGTTGCTGAGATTCTGGCGATTTCACCGACGTTTGAAGAATTCGAGGAGGCGGTGGCCTGGGCCGAGGCCGAAAGCGATGTCATGGGAGAACTTGAAAAATCGCTGAGCGGCCGGGCCGCCCGCGTTTACGAAATTCTCATGACCAGGAAGGACTTCGGGGAAAACGAACGGCCCTGTTGACGCCTTGTTGCGATGAAGCTAGGCCAAAGTTTTAGCGGCCGGGAACAGCCGTGCTGATCGATTAGTCAATCGGAAGTCCACTACCGGCCGCCGGATCGAAGGCGCGCATCAGATCCATCGGGAGCGGAAATATGATGATCGAACTCTTGTCGCCGACGATCGATTGCAACGTGGTCAGGTAACGGAGTTGCAGCGCCTGCGGGTTAGCGGAGAGAACCTCCGCCGCCTCGAAGAATTTTTGCGAGGCCTGAAGTTCGCCTTCGGAGTCAATCACCTTGGCGCGGCGCGTCCGTTCCGCCTCGGCCTGTTTGGCGATGATGCGGATCATGCTCTCATCCAGGTCGACATGCTTAAGCTCTACATTGGTTACCTTGATGCCCCAGGCATCGGTTTGCTTGTCGAGAATCAGCTGGATATCGGCGTTGAGCCGTTCGCGTTCGGCCAGCATTTCGTCCAACTCGTGTTGACCCAGGACGGAGCGCAATGTCGTTTGGGCCAGTTGTGTCGTTGCAGCGAGAAAATCTTCCACCTGAATGACCGCCTTCTCGGCATCGAGCACCCGGAAATAGACCACGGCGTTGACCTTTACCGACACATTGTCGCGTGAAATCACATCCTGCTCCGGGACGTCCAAGACGCGGGTGCGCAGATCGACCCGGACCATGCTTTGAATCACCGGCAGCACGATGATCAGTCCCGGCCCCTTGACCTTCCAAAAACGTCCCAACAGGAACACAACGGCCCGATCGTATTCGCGCATGATGCGGAACGAGTAAAAGACGATGAAAATAGGGATCAGAACAACAACGGCCCATGACTGGTCGATGATCCAGTTCATCACGACGATCTCCTCCATCACGTTTCGGGCTCGACGATAAGAGTAAGCCCTTCGATTTTGCCAACCCGTACCTTGTGGCCGGGCGCTAGTGTCCGGTCGGATCGCGCCTGCCAGATCTCGCCATGGGTGCGAATCCGCCCCTCGTGGCCTGTCCATTCGATGACTTCGCCATTGGCGCCGACCATTTCTTCAAGTCCGGTTACCACGGCGCGCCGACGGGCCCGCATAAGCAAGATCAGCACGAGAAGAAAGCTGCCGGCGCTCACCACGGCGATCGATCCGATCAACAACCATGAAATACCGAAACCCGGAATGTCGGTATCGAGCAGCAGGATCGATCCGACAACGAAGGCGATGACACCGCCGATTCCCATGGCGCCGAAGCTGGGTGCGGCGGCTTCGGCAACCATCAGGGCGAGGCCGACCAGCAACAGGGCGAGCCCAGCATAATTGACCGGCAATACCTGGAAGGCGTAGAGCGCCAGCAACAGGCAGATGACGCCGGTGATCCCGGGGACCAGGACGCCCGGATTGTAGAATTCCAACACGATGCCGTAGATCCCGGCGAGAAACAAAATATAGGCGATGTTCGGGTTGGTGATGATGGCGAGGAATTCGCTGCGCCAATCGGGCTCAATCGCAACCACGCGGACCCCGGCAGTTGCGAGCGTGTAGGGTTTGCCGGCGATGGTCACCGTGCGGCCGTCCGCCGCCTTTAGCAACGCCTCGATGTCGGCTGCGACCAAATCGATGACATTTTTTTTCAGCGCTTCCCCGACCGATAATGAAGCCGCTTCGCGCACCGCCTTTTCCGCCCAATCCGTGTTGCGGCCGCGCATCTCGGCAAGGCCTCGGATGTATGCGGCTGCTTCGTTGACAGCTTTATTCTGCATCGTTGGAATTGCGCCGGTGGACGGCGTGGATTTTTTGGTCGGTTTATCCGCGCTCTCGTCTTTCGTGCCGTCCTTCTTTTCATTCGGTTTCCCCGGCGTCGGCATTCCCGGCGCCGTTATTTGCACCGGCGTCGCCGCGCCGAGATCTGTTCCGGGCGCCATCGCCGCGACATGGGTAGCGTACAAAATATACGTGCCGGCGCTGGCGGCGCGGGCACCGCTTGGCGCGACATACCCGATGACAGGAACTGGGGCGGCAAGGATCGCCTTGATGATATCGCGCATCGACGAGTCGAGGCCGCCCGGTGTATCTATTCGCAGGATGACTGCTGGAGCCTCGCGCTTCGCCGCCTGATCGAGGCCGCGCGTGACATAGTCACTGACCGCGGGGCCGATTGCCCCTTTGATATCGAGCAGCACCGCCTGCCTTGACGGCTGGTCCTGGCTGGCTGCGGCGACAACCATGAGCCCAAGCAGAGCAAAGGCGCCAAGAAGCGGTCTTTGTGCTCGAGCAACGGCAGGTTGAAACGGGCGACGTCGGCGCAGCATCAGCTCTTCCACGGCTGTGATTAAAGAAACTAAAGTGTATCAGCGACGAATGCCCGGAATTGCGATTCCTTCTCCGGAAATCCCTCAAGCCCTTCCCGGCGCGCAGCCTCCAGGGCCCTACGCTGATGGGTGGCGGCGCCTATTCAAATGTACGGAAACAACGTTATCGGCCGCTTAGGGGCGTGGCATTGAGCCAAGTCAAACATTGGCGAGGCAGGGTGAGGGCGCCAATTCCGCTGTGCACCTTGCGGCAACGAAGAACAAACCCTATTTCCATTGCGCGCCGCGCAACGGCTGAGTGCCGGGTCAGAGGCTTCTGGTATTCACGGCGAGTGTCCGCTATAGACACGTGCGCCCCGAATGGCATCATCAATCCGAGGCCGAATGCACGACGGACCTTTCGACGAAATCCATGCCCAAAGCGTCAGACGCCGCGCGTGGCGCGCGCGCCGGGAGGCCATGGAAGCGAGGCCGGACGGCAAGCGATGGCGCGGGCAGGTCCGAAGCCATTTGTATGGGTCGGCGCAACGTGTGCATGACGTCCTGCGCCCGACTCGGTCCCTGAAGTGGGCGGCGGAACGTGCCCTCAGACTGGAACTCACCGAACTGACGGTGTTTCTTCCCGATCTGCCGCCTAATTTCGACGGCTACAGAATTGTTCACCTGACGGATCTGCACCTCGACAATATTGAAGACACCGCCAGTGCCACGGCGCGCCATATTGCCGGGCTCGACAGCGATCTTTGCATCATTACCGGCGATATCCGCGACAACATACATGCGCCGATAGCGCCGCTGATCGACCGTCTCGGCCATGTGGTGTCCGGCATTCGCGCGCCCGATGGCGTGTTCAGCGTTCTCGGCAATCATGACAGCGCGGCCATGGTATCGCCGATGGAAAGCCTTGGCATCCGCGTCCTGCTGAACGAGACGGTTAGTTTGGCGCGCGGCGCGGACCAATTTCACATTACCGGCCTGGACGACGTGCACCGGTTCCACACCGATGCTGCACATGCGGCGCTTGAGGCCGCACCGGACGGGTTTTGCCTCGCGTTGGTTCATTCGCCCGAAGTGGCCGATATTGCGTCGGTACGCCATCGCCTGTATCTGACCGGCCATACCCACGGCGGGCAAATCTGCCTGCCGGGGGGGCGTCCATTTGCCGCCGGGCTCAAACGCCATCGTGATTTGGCTCGTGGCGCTTGGCGGCATGGCGATATGGTGGGGTACACGAGTCGCGGAATTGGGACGTGCGTCCTTCCCTTTCGCACATTTTGCCCGGGAGAAGTGGTGCGCGTGACACTCCGGTGCGGGCCTGAGCATGTGTCAATCGACGGACGGGCGATCGATCTCTGGGATCGCGACGCCGTAGCTCCTTAGTTCAAGGCAAAGTGTGCTTGCAGCATGGCGTCGCGGGGAGTTTGTAGCGGCATCCGATCGGCGCAACTTATTCGGGGCCAACCGGGTCGGGCAGGCGGGTCGGCAACCAGCGCGCTTCCATAGATGGCAATACCCGCGCTTTGCCTTTCGATCAGAATTGTACGAATTCGAAATTTCGTGAGATCGATAACATGCGGCGGTGCCCATTTTGTGTCTTGATGCATAGCAATGTGGATGAGCCGGATTTGCGGTAGCCGTTTTTTTATGATGTGGCGTTTTGGGATCATTGTTTTGCTTGCGGTTTTGTCGGTCGCAACCGGCGCGCCGGAACGTGTGCATGCAGGATTCGATGGGCGCGTGGCCGATGATCTGCATTCGCTACAGATCAGTGAGCGTTTGCCCGACCGACCGGTGGCGTCATCCCCGGTGGCGCCATCCAATGTCTATGTCCAACGGCTTGGTGCCGCCCTTGAGAAATACCGGGCGATAGCACGTCAAGGCGGCTGGGATTTTCCGGAAAATGGGCCGAAGCTCGAAACGGGTTCTTATGGTGCGGAGCTGGCCCGGCTCCGGGCACGGCTCGCGAAAACCGGAGACATCGCCGTGGGAAGCGGCAGCTCCGAGCGATTCGACGATGAACTGCGAGAAGGTGTGCTGCGCTTCCAGGCGCGCCACGGGTTGCGCGTTGATGGAATCGTTGGCCGGAAAACGCGCGCGGCGCTTAGTGTTTCCGTGCAGGCGCGAATAGATCAGATTGCCATAAATATGCGGCGATGGCGCTCAATGCCTGCCGATCTGGGGCGCAAATACATACTCGTGAATGTGCCGGGGCAGGAACTCTTCATCGTTGAGCGAGATCGCATCGTATTCGCATCACGGGTTATCGTTGGGCGTGTGTCGCGGCCGACGCCCTTGTTTGCGAGCAGGATCGTCAAGATAGTCGTCAATCCGCATTGGTATGTGCCCAGAACGATTGCCGTTCGCGATATCTTGCCGAAATTGAAGCGAGATTCCTCATATCTAACCAAGCGATCGATCAGAGTTTATCGCGGTACAATGGATTCCCTGGAGGAACTGGCACCAGCCCAAGTCGATTGGCGATCTCTCAGCGAGAACAATTTTCCCTACCGGCTTATTCAGGACCCCGGGCCAAAGAATTCGCTGGGCCGCATCAAGTTCTACGCGCCGAATGCGCATGACGCCTTTCTCCATGACACACCCCATTCTCATTTGTTTGAGAAGGTGGGCAGGGCGCTAAGTTCGGGCTGCATTCGGGTAAAGAAAGCCGAGGCTTTGGCCCGATACATGTTGGGAAAAATTTCAGAGGGTTCCGTAGACCGCCTGGATGCGACACTCGAAGACAATAAAGCGGTGACTATCCCCTTGAAGACTTCGGTTCCACTGTATGTCGTTTATTCAACCGCATGGGTCAATGACAGCAATGCAGTGGAATTTCGAGAGGATATTTACGGCCTCGATAAACGGGGTATTGCGCGGATGTTTACGGACGGCCGATCATGTGCCAGCTGACATGGGGCAACCAGGCTTCGAATTAGGATAAAAATTCGCGGGTCTTTCGTTGCCTATCAGGGAGAGATCGTGTTTACGTATTTTTAATAAGGCAGCCCCCATCCTATTGGGGCTGCATTAATTGTGATGCGTTAGTCCGGAATTTGATTGGGTTGCACGATAATCTCCTGAAAAGCTTCGATCGGTGGTCGTTTCTGGTGGGCGGCGGTGCGCTGGTAGCGTCTGCCATTTTACCTGCAGCGGCATCTATCGCCGCAACCGGCGAACGCCGCTTGTCCTTCTATCAGCTCCATACCGGCGAAAAGCTCGATTTGCCCTACTGGATCGAGGGTGCGTATGTCCCCGAAGCGTTGAAAGAAATAAATGAGATCCTCCGGGATTTTCGGACATCGGAAGTTCGGCCCATAGATGTCCGGCTTCTGGATCTTCTTCACAATCTTCGCGGCGCTCTGGGTTCAGACGTGCCCTTTCATGTCATTTCGGGCTATCGATCGCCAAAGACCAATGAGCGACTCTCATCATCCGGCGGCGGCGTTGCCAAGAGAAGCCTGCATATGAAAGGTAAAGCGATCGATGTCCGTCTGCCGGGACGGAAATTAAGGGACCTCCATAAAACTGCCGTTCGCATGAAGTGGGGCGGTGTGGGGCTCTATTCCAAATCGCGGTTCGTACATCTTGATGTCGGGCGGGTTCGGTACTGGTAAGGCTTATTGTCGAACGAAAGCGGAACTGGTTGGAAGTCGTATTTCTTGGGCGCCGCGTTTAACCGGTGTCGCCGGCAAAAGCTATTTCTGTGCTCAACGGTGGTGGAGCCCGCTTAGGTCCGGGAGCGCCGCGCTCCCGAATTTTAGTGACCGAAATAATCTTCCAGCCGATCGAAAGCCTTCTCGATGATCTCGTCTTCCACACAGTACGCCATGCGGACGTGGTTCTCGCCGGTCGGTCCGAAGGCACTTCCGGGAGTGACCGTGACCTTTGCTTCCTCCAGGAGCTTGATGGAGAACGCGAAGGAATCTTGGTGATCGACGACAATTCTGGGAAACACGTAATAGGCGCCTTCGGGTTTGACATATTGAAAGACGTGCGGAATAGCGTCGAGGCGTTCGCAAATCAGAGAACGCCGGCGTGAAAGAATTTCCTCAAACTCACGCAAATGAACCGGCTCCTCGGTCAACCCCGCCAGCCCCGCCACCTGGGAAATCCGAGGCGTGCATATGATCGTCGCATCGTGCACTTTCAGCACCTGCCGTTTGAGGTGCTCGGGCACGATCATGTAGCCGAGCCGCCATCCGCTCATTGCGTACGACTTGGAAAAGGTGAACAGGTAGGCAACGCGGTCGGACAGGCCGGGAACCGAGGCCAAGTTGAAATATCTGTCTCGGTTTTCATAGGTAAAGTGACGATACGGATCGTCGAGCAATATCAGCAGATCGCTGGCCTCCGCGATCTGTCCAACACGCCGGAGTTCCTGTTCGGTAAAGATTTTGCCTGTTGGATTCGAGGGCGATACGAGAACGATCGCCTTTGTCCTTTCGGTGATGAGCTCCTGTAAGGCATCGACATCGAGGCACCAACCTTGGGCCTCGTCCATTCGCCAATAGACCGGTTCGCCACCGCAGAGACGGATTTGCTGAAAGTGCGACGCGAAGCCGGGATCGGTCACGATGACCTCGTCGCCCGGGTCGATTATCACGTGAAACAGCGCGTTCAATCCCTGCATGTTTCCCGCAGTGATCATAACGTTTCGGTCTGGGTCTACCGCGATGCCCGTAGATGCGAGATGTTCGTTCGCTACGGCTTTTCGGAGCGCAGCCAGGCCGTCCGGGAGCGCATATTTGCCTATGTCCGGGTCGGCTTCGAGCTGTGTCGCTACCGCACGGCGGATATGCCCAGGCGTTCGGAAGGAGGGTAGGCCCCAGGTCAGCGAAGCCGCCCCTTCAACCTTGGCACTTCGTATAGCCATCTCCTTGATCGCGGAGATGGTGATGTTCGATACGCACCGAGAAACCCACCCGTTTTTGTTTTCCATGTCGTCCCCATCACCCTGCAAAGTGTGCTTAGGCATTGTGGCAATGCAGCCGCCCGGTCCTAACAGTGATGCCGTTCGATTGACGGACCAAGGGTCCGCCCGACTGACAATTAATTTTTGCTCAGCAGATATCCCGCGTGCCAATGCGGCGGAGCCGGTTGGCATCAAGCCATTCCTCAATGCCGTTGGCATTGACGAAGATCAGGCGGACCGGCTCAAAACGAATCGCTTGGCGGAGCCCTATCGAGATATTCATGACGTAGATCAAGGCCGCTTGGGAAAATGGCGGCGATCCTGCGCTCTCTCGTTGAGCTGTTCGGCACGGTGCCGGGCAAACAAGTAGGGAACCGGACGCGGACGAGCGATGGCGGAAATTTTACAAGGCGCCCAACCCCATATCGTCTGCCGCCGGTGTCTCGGCCCCGACGGGCAGCCGCATCATCCCTGGCCGAATTTCGCGGAGCGGCCCGAGGCGTTGATCGAACTCTATCGCGCCATGGTTTTGACCCGGACCTTCGATGCCAAGGCCGTTGCGCTGCAACGCACCGGTCGCCTCGGGACCTTCGCCTCCTCGCTCGGCCAGGAAGCGGTGGCGGTTGGCGTCGGCGCGGCGATGCGGCCGGATGACGTCCTTCTGCCGTCTTTCCGAGAACAGGGCGCACAGTTCATCCGCGGTGTGACCATGGTCGAAATTCTGCTGTATTGGGGGGGCGACGAGCGGGGAAGCGACTTTGCCGGGCCGCGCCAGGATTTTCCCATCTGCGTTCCGGTCGGCACCCACGCGCCGCATGCGGCGGGGGTGGCCCTGGCGATGAAATTGCGCGGCGAGGATCGGGCCGCTGTCTGCGTGATGGGCGACGGCGCCACCTCCAAGGGCGATGTCTACGAGGCGATGAATGTCGCCGGTGTGTGGCAGCTACCGATCGTTTTTATCGTCAATAACAATCAATGGGCGATTTCGGTGCCGCGCAAGCGCCAAACGGCCGCGAAGACGTTGGCGCAGAAGGCGGTCGCCGCCGGTTTCCCGGGCGAGCAGGTGGACGGCAATGATGTGATCGCGGTGCGCCATACTGTCGAACAAGCGCTGGAAAGGGCGCGGACTCAGGGTAAGCCGACCTTGATCGAAGCGCTGACCTACCGGCTCAGCGATCATACCACCGTGGATGATGCAAGCCGCTATCGCGACGATGCCGAGGTGAGCGCGTGTTGGAAAGAGGAGCCGATCGCACGACTGCGCACCTACCTTGTAGAGTCGAATTTCTGGGACAAGGCGCAGGAGGACGGCCTGCTCGCGGAGTGTCGACAGCAGGTCGAGCAGGCGGCGGATCAATACCTCGCCATGCAACCGCAGTCGCCGGAGACGATGTTCGATCATCTCTATGCCGTGCTGCCGCAGTCCCTGGTCGAGCAGCGAGCAATGGTGCTCGCCGCGGCGCAGGATCCGGAGGCGGGCGATGGCTGAACTGTCGATGGTCGAAGCCGTTCAGTTGGCGCTCGCGCGGGCAATGGCGGAAGACGAGACGGTACTGGTCCTGGGCGAAGACGTCGGCGTGAATGGCGGCGTGTTTCGCGCGACCGACGGTCTGCAGCAGCAGTTCGGCGAGGCGCGGGTCTTCGATACGCCGTTGTCGGAGGCGCTTCTCGGCGGGCTCGCTGTCGGCCTTGGAGCGCAAGGCTTCCGTCCGGTGATCGAATTCCAATTCATGGGATTTATTTACCCGGCGATCGATCAGGTGGTCAGTCATGCCGGACGGTTGCGCAACCGTACCAGAGGGCGCCTGACCTGCCCGATCGTTTTGCGCGCACCATTTGGCGGCGGCATTCATGCGCCGGAGCACCATTCGGAGAGCACGGAGGCGATGTTCGCTCACATTCCCGGCATCCGGGTGGTCATCCCGTCTTCGCCGGCGCGCGCCTACGGTTTGCTGCTTGCCGCCATTCGCGAGCCCGATCCCGTGGTGTTCCTGGAACCGAAACGGATCTATCGTGCACCGAAGGAGGAGGTCGCCGACGATGGATCGGTGGTGGCGCTGGATAGCTGTTTCCGGCTTCGCGAAGGTAGCGATATTACCCTCGTGACATGGGGCGCGCTCGTCACGGAAGTTCTGGCGGTCGCCGACAGCTTGGCCGAGGAAGGGGTGTCGGCGGAGGTGATCGACGTGGCGACCCTGAAACCGCTCGACATGCCGACGATCCTCCAGTCGGTCGAAAGGACAGGACGATGCGTAATTGTCCACGAGGCCGCGCTGACCGGCGGCTTTGGAGCCGAGATCGCGGCGCGGCTGGCCGACGACGGATTGATGCATTTGCTGGCGCCGGTGCGCCGGGTAGCCGGTTTCGATACGGTCATTCCTCTACCGAAGCTCGAACATTTGTATTTTCCGGACGAACA
>CAYYBI010000284.1:0-8854 GCA_964469835.1 uncultured Rhodospirillaceae bacterium | reverse complement strand
TCGCGGTCTGGCTCCGCGACGAGACCGAACACCAGGAGCGCACACGGACGTTCCTGCGACACCGTCTCGAAACCGCAGACCGCTTGATGTGGACGATTTGGCGTCGGCGGCGACCACCACGTGAGCCGAATTCCGGCGACGAAACCAGGAGTCCTGCATGACCGACGCAAAGTCTCCCGCGCCGCCACAAGCCGCGCAGCGCTCCACCGTCACGCAACGACATGGCGACCGGCTGGAAGACGCCTACGCCTGGCTCAAGGACGGAAACTGGCAGCAGGTCATGCGCGAGCCGGAGGCCCTGGATGGCGAAATTCGCGCCTATCTGGAAGCCGAAAACGACTATACGACGGCTATCCTGGCGCCGGTCGCGGATTTGAAGGAGCGGTTGTTCGAGGAAATCAAAGGCCGCATCAAGGAAGACGATTCATCCGTTCCCGCGCCGGACGGCGCCTACGAATATTACCGTCGATATGAGACCGGCGGCCAACATCCGCTCTATTGCCGCCGCGCCCGGGACGGCGACGCACAATCGGAAGAAATCCTCCTGCATGGCGACCGCGAGGCCGAGAGCCACCCCTATTTCGATGTCGCCGCCTGCCGCCAAAGCCCGGATCACCGCCGGCTCGCCTATACGACCGACCTGAACGGGTCCGAGATCTATACGATCCAGGTCAAGGATTTGGCGCAGGATCAACTGCTCGGCGATACGATTGCCAACGCACATGGCGCGCTGGTGTGGGCCAATGACGGCGAAACATTTTTCTACACCGTGCTCGATGACAACCACCGCCCGTCACGGGTATATCGCCACCGCGTCGGCGAGGATCCGGGCATGGACGTCATGGTCTACGAGGAAGCGGATGCCGGGTTCTTCGTCAGCATCGGCCGCACCGAAAGCCGGCGCTTCATCGTCATCGACGCACACGACCACGAAACGTCCGAGGTGCGGCTGATCGACGCCGCGCACCCGGAAAGCGCACCCGTGCTTGTCGCGGCCCGGGAAACCGAATTGGAATACTCGGTCAGCCACCATGGCGATCAACTGATCATTCTCACCAATGCGGACGGTGCCGAAGACTTCAAGCTCGTAACCGCCCCGGTCGACCGCCCCGGACGGCCACACTGGCAGGATTTGGTGCCCCATCAGGGCGGGACGCTGATCGTCGACATGGAACTGTTCGCCGACCATCTCGTCCGGCTCGAACGCAGCGACGGCCTCCCGCGAATCGTCATCCGGCGCCTGAGCGACGGCGACGAACGCCGCATTGCCTTCGACGAAGCCGCCTACAGCCTGAGCCTGTTAGGCGGCTACGAATTCGATACCGCGACGCTCCGCTTCGCCTACAGCTCGATGACCACGCCGGAGCAAATCTTCGACTACGATATGACGACCCGCGACCGAAAATTGCGCAAACAGCAGGAAGTCCCGAGCGGTCACGACCCGGTCGACTACGTCACCCATCGCGTATTCGCCACCAGCCATGACGGCGAGAGTGTGCCGGTCTCCATCCTGTTCGGCCGGGACACCAAGCTCGATGGATCGGCCCCGCTGCTGCTCTACGGCTATGGCTCCTACGGCCACGCCATACCCGCGTCGTTCAGCGTATCGCGGCTCAGCCTGGTCGACCGCGGTTTCGTGTATGCCATCGCCCATATCCGCGGCGGCACCGAACGCGGCTATGGCTGGTACCTCGCCGGTAAGCGCGAAAACAAAATGAACACTTTCCTCGATTTCATTGCCGCGGCGGAAAAACTCCGCGATGACGGCTATGCCCGTCCGGGCGCCATCGCCTGTCACGGCGGCAGCGCGGGCGGTATGCTGGTCGGCGCGGTGGCCAACATGCGGCCCGACTTGTTCACTGCGGTGATCGGCGAGGTGCCTTTTGTCGATGTGCTTAACACGATGTGCGACGACACGCTGCCGCTGACGCCGCCGGAATGGCCGGAATGGGGCAATCCCATCGAAGATCCGGCGGCCTACCACACCATCAAATCCTATTCGCCCTATGACAATGTCGCGGCCAAGGACTACCCCCACATGATGATCACGGCCGGGCTGACCGATCCGCGCGTTACCTATTGGGAGCCGGCGAAATGGGTTGCCAAGCTCCGCGCCTTGAAAACCGATCAAAATACCCTGCTGCTGCATACCAATATGGACGCCGGCCATGGCGGCGCAGCCGGCCGGTTCGACCGCCTGAAAGAAACCGCGATGGTCTACGCGTTCCTGCTGCTGGTGTTCGGCATGACCGGAGAAAAACCCTAGACGGCCGGTTGCAACGCCTGGACGGCGTTGTCGCACACCAGGGCGCGCAACATGACCCGCCGTTGTTCAGGCCGATAATCACCGGCACTTCGGTGCATCGTGCCGTATTCGTCCCACATCACCAGATCGCCGACCCGCCAATCGTGGCGGTACAGAAATTCCGGCCGGGTCGCATGGATCATGAGTTCCTCGACAATGGCGTATCCTTCTTCGTCGGACATGCCGTCGAATCCGCGCGTGTGGATGCTGTTCACATACAAGATCGGGCGCCCGGTATGCGGATGAGGCAGGACCGCCGGGTGTCGGCTATCCACGCGATCTTCATCCTGATCCGCGTCCAGCACGTTTCGATACATGGCGCCGCCGGGACCCGCCGCATACCGGTGCAATCCCGTGAGCCCGGAGAGCCGTTCCCGCTGATCGGCCGGCAAGGCGGCGAAGGCGGCCTCCATGTCGGCGAACAGGGTGCCGCCGCCGCTTTCGGGCACTTCAAAGGCGTACAGCATTGCCATGGCGGGCGGGTTGGTGCGCGAGGTGGCATCCGTGTGCCACGTGGTCGCCCGTCGGACGCCAAACGAATCCACCGAGCCGTCCGCCTTCACATTGGTCAGCCAGGACAGGTCGGGAAATTCCTTGTGACGATAATTCCGCAACGCATGCGGCTGCAGCATTCCAAAACGCAGCGCCAATGCGCGGAAAGCGTCCGGTTGCAGGCTTTGACCGTGAAACACCAGGACATGGTGCTCGAACAATGCATCCGTCAGGGCGGCGAAAACCGCGTTGTCGAGTGGATCCGAAAGATCGATTTCCGAGACTTCCGCCGCAAAGGTCTTGCCCAATGCGTTCAACCGAAAACCAGCGTCGCCTACTCTACCTGCCATCGAGATATCCTCCCTCCGGTCGAGCTTAGGGTTCACCCGCCGGACCGGCAAGTCGCGGCCCGTGGAAGCCCGGCAACATCGCGATTGCGGCGCTGGACAGGCCGGCAACGGGTCTCGCCATGTGTCGCTGGCTCGCCTATACCGGCCCCGCCGTCCTGCCGAACATCTTCCTGTTCGAGGCGAATAACTCGCTTATCGAACAAAGCCTGCATGCGCGCCCGATGCCTAGCCGGTCGGCCGCTCCAGCAAAACGAAACTGAATGCCGGCGCATCGCCGGATGCAGCACAATCCGTTCGGTCAACTTCCCGCCACGACCCGCGATCGAAATCGGGAAACCAGGTATCACCGTCAACCGTTTGGTGGACTTCGGTGAGGTATATGCGGTCCGCGTGCGGCAGCGTGGCCTCGTAAATGGCGGCGCCGCCGATCACCATGATCTCGTCCACGCCGTCATTGGCCGCAATCGCTTCGGCGCGGCGCAGCGCATCGGCAACGGAATCGACATGGATCACGCCCTCGGCGGCAAAGTCCGGATTGCCCGACACCACGATGTTTGCGCGGCCCGGCAAGGGGCGGCCGATCGATTCGCAGGTCTTGCGGCCCATGATGATCGGCTTGCCCATCGTCAACGCCTTGAACCGTTTGAGGTCGGCGGACAGCCGCCAGGGCAGCCCGCCATCCCGGCCGATCACGCGATCCTCGGCCATCGCCACGATCAGGGCGCAGCGAATTGCCATGCGCCGTTACACCGCGACCTTGGCCGGAATATGCGGATGGAACCGATAGTTCTCGAGCGTGAAATCCTCGTACCGGAAGGCGAAGATATCCTGCACGTCGGGGTTCAAGGTCATGCGCGGCAAACCATAAGGTTCTCGCTGCAATTGCAGGTCCGCTTGCTCCAAGTGATTGGCGTACAGATGCGCGTCGCCGAAAGTATGCACGAATTCGCCGGGCTCCAGCCCCGCCGCCTGCGCCATCATCATCGTCAGCAGCGCGTATGACGCGATATTGAACGGCACGCCGAGGAAAACGTCGGCACTGCGCTGGTAAAGCTGACAGGAAAGACGGCCCTCGGCTGCGTAGAATTGAAACAGGCAGTGGCAGGGCGGCAGCGCCATGCCGTCCACATCGGCCACGTTCCAGGCGCTGACGATCAACCGGCGCGAGTCCGGGTTGCGCCGGATTTGCTCGACCAGCCTGCCGATCTGATCGATCGAGCGCCCATCCGGCGCTGGCCAGGACCGCCATTGCTTGCCGTAAACCGGCCCGAGCTCGCCGGTCTCGTCGGCCCATTCGTTCCAGATGGACACGCCGTTATCCTGCAGGTAGCGGACATTCGTGTCGCCCTTCAGGAACCAGAGCAGTTCATAGACGATCGATTTGAGGTGCAATTTCTTCGTTGTCACCATCGGAAACCCGGCAGCCAGATCGTACCGGTTCTGGTAGCCGAAGACGCTTTGCGTGCCGGTGCCGGTCCGGTCGCCCTTGAAGACGCCGTTGTCCCGGATATGACGCATCAGATCGAGATATTGCTGCATAGGTTTAATCAATCCCCGGCAAGCGGACTGTTGAACGAGACCTGCCAGTGAATAGCGAGGATTCGCGGCAAAGTTAATCTCTTTCGTTGGAAAATTCCATGCGGCTTGCCCGCCCCCGAAGGCAATGCGACAGTATTCGGATGCAGACGGACCAAAACGGATGAGCCCGCCGGGCCAGGACAGGGACGCCGCCCGGGAGCAGACCGGCTCCGGCGCCATTGCCCCCGATACCCAGGGCATGAACTTTTTCGACGCGGACCGGTCGCTCGGCGGTCTGCTGCGCCTTTACCTGCCGGCCGAACTCTATGACGACCTGCTGCCCCATTTCCGGCATATGGGGTATCTCGCCGCAAACGATCTGGACGCATGCGCGCGGATGGCGGACCGGCATCCACCGGTATTGCACCATCGCGACCGCTTCGGGCGCGACATTCAGGCCATCGAATATCATCCCGCATATCACGAAATGGAACGGATCGCGTTCGGCGAATTCGGCATGCACGCGATGTCCCATCGCAGCGGAGTGCTCGAGCAATCGGCGCCGCTCCCTACGGTCGCGAAACATGCCTTTACCTTCCTGTTCAACCAGGCCGAATTCGGCCTCGGCTGTCCCATCAACGTGACCGACAGCGGTATTCTGCTGCTGCGGCGCTATGGATCTCAAGCGCTGCAGGATCGCTTCCTTCCCCGCATGCTGACGCAGGACATGGATGCGCATTGGCAGGGCGCCCAATTCATGACCGAGAAGGAAGGCGGGTCGGACGTCGGCAGTGCCACCACGCGCGCCGTGCGCGACGGTGACCACTGGCGGATTTATGGCGAGAAATGGTTCTGCTCGAACGCCGATGCCGAGGTCGTGGAACTGCTCGCCCGTCCGGAGGATGCCGGCCCCGGCACCCGCGGTCTCGGCCTGTTCGTGATGCCGCGAACGCTCGAAGACGGAACGCCAAACCACTACCGGATCGTCCGGCTCAAGGACAAACTCGGCACCCGATCCATGGCCAGCGGCGAAGTCCAATTGGACGGCGCGATCGCCTATCAGCTCGGCGATCTCGACCGCGGCTTCGTGCAGATGGCGGACATGGTCAACTGGTCACGGCTCTCCAACGGGGTCAAATCGACCGCGATCATGCGCCGCGCCGCGCATGACGCCGTCACGGTGGCGCAGGGCCGCCGCGCCTTTGGCCGGCGTGTCGCAGACCTGCCGTTGGCGCGCCGGCAACTGCTCAAGATCCTGTTGCCGAGCGAGGAAGCGCTGTCCTTCTTCATGGCGACCGCCGACGCGCTCGATCAGGCGGGCGACGCGGCGGCGGCGCGCCATGGCCAGTCGCAATCGGCCGCAGCGCTGCTGCGGATCTTGACGCCGGTACTGAAATTCCGCGCTACGCGCGACGCCCGGCGCGTTGCCGGCGATGCGCTCGAAATGCGGGGCGGCATCGGCTATGTCGAGGAATTCGTGACGCCGCGTCTGGTGCGCGACGCCCATCTCGGCTCGGTCTGGGAAGGCACCAGCAATATCGTCGCGCTCGACGTGGTGCAGCGGGCGATCGCCAAACACGATGCCCATACCGTCCTGCGCGCTACGCTGCACCAACGGCTCGACGAGGCGGACGGCGTGCCGACCGCCTATCTCGACCGACTTCGCCGCACCGTGGATACGGCCGTCCAGTTTGCCGAAAGGGTGGCGCGGACGGCGGAGGACGAAGCCAATGCAAGGCATGCCGTCAGCGCGCTGTACCACACCGGGGCGGCCAGCCTGATGGCCTGGGAAAGCGCCTGTATCCATGCCGATTGCGGCGATGCCCGCCGATTGTTGTGGTCGGCGCTGGTGCTCGAGCACCGGCTGACCGCGCATGACCCGCTGTCGGAATGGGACACGCGCCGCGAAAACGCCCTGGCCGACCATTTATTGGGAGACCTTCCGGTCACGATGGCGGATGCGGCAGAACTGCTGCCGGGCTAGAGAGAACCGACCGCCGAACCGGGCATTAACCACATAAATCGTCCTGCCCCATAATACGGGTCATCGACATTCTCCCCTTTAATATCACCGCCCAACGCCCTATATTCAACATGTCGGGAAACCGACTATGGCGCTAAATGGCCTTGTGAAATAAGCGCAGCGGACCCGGGGGCAGTACCCGGCGCCTCCACCATATCTCTTTCGTGACCCGATATTGATTACGGGTCCAGTTATGGGGGCGAAACAGGATCGACGCGCGTGGTAAAGACTTGGTTTGTGCCCGGCATGGTACCACCGTTATCGGGCTATTTCGCTAATTGCGAATGATAACTCTGCGGGCGAAGCCCGCCTCGCTGCCTAATCTAATTAGGTAAGCGCGGTTCGGGGGGCACCGGGCAACAGAAGCCTCCCACTTAATTCCGCCGTCCATGCGCGGGTTGTAGGTCTGCCGCCCCATGATAAACTCCGTGCCAGCCAAATGACCGAAGATTTGCTGCAATACGATCGATTGGTAGAACGGGCGCTTAAAAACGTCGTTCGGGAAGCATTGAACTACGTCGCCGAAAACGGCCTGCCCGGATCGCACCACCTTTACATCACCTTCCGGACCGATCATCCGGGTGTCGTGATGCCGGACGAACTGCGCGAAAAATACCCGATCGAGATGACCATTGTCCTGCAGTATCAGTTTTGGGAGCTGATCGTTGCCGAGGACATCTTCAATGTGACCCTCAGCTTCAACGACCGGCCGCAGCAACTGACGATCCCGTTTGACGCCGTCAATGCCTTCGCCGACCCATCGGTGAATTTCGCGCTGCAATTTCAGCCCAGCGACACCGCGGCCCAGAACGACGACGCGGTGGAGCAAGAAACCGCAAATACTGCAGGCAGTGGCGATGCCGCGGAAGCCGAAGCGGGCGACGATAAGGATAACGTCGTTGCCTTGGATACATTCCGCAACAAATAGCAAATCTTAAACTTTCGTGGCCTCGACCACTTGAAAGGCGGCCCCGATGTCGGAACAGTCCCTGGAATCGAAAGCCGAGCAGTTCCACCGCCTTCATACGGCCCCTGAAATTCTCATTCTGCCCAATGCCTGGGACGTCGCCAGCGCGTTGATCCTCGCCGAAAGCGGATTTCCCGCGATCGCCTCGACAAGCGCGGGGGTCGCATTCTCCCGCGGCTTTCCGGATGGCGAACGGATCAGCCGGGAAGAAATGATCGCCGAAGCCGGCAAGATGGCGGCACGGCTGGACATTCCGGTTACCGGTGACCTCGAGGGCGGATATGGCATCGGCCCCGAAGAGGTCGCCGAGACTGTCCGGCAGGCCGTCGACGCGGGACTGGTCGGCTGCAACATCGAGGATGGCACCAAAGTGGGCGACACGCCGCTTTTCGACTTCGCGCTCAGCGTGGAACGAATTCAGGCCGGGCGGGAAGCAGCGGACAGCGCCGGCATCGAGTTCGTCATCAATGCCCGCACCGACGGTTTTCTCCGGATGGGTCGCGGCAGTGCCACGCTCGACGATGCGATCGAGCGCGCCAACGCCTATTACAAGGCGGGCGCCCGCTGCCTGTTCGTGCCGGGCGTCTCGGACGGCCAGACAATCGGCCGGCTGGTGCGTGACGTTGCCGGCCCGGTCAATATCCTTGCCGGACCGAAGACGCCGCCCACACCGGAGCTGCAGGCGCTGGGCGTCGCCCGGGTCAGCGTCGGCGGCGGCATCGCGCGGGCCGCATACACCACGACGCGCCGCGCCGCCGAGGAATTGCGCACGTCAGGTGGCTTCGGCTTCACCCAAGACACCTACAGCAACGCCGAGCTGAACACCCTGCTCGACACCGAGTAATATCCGGCGGGCGCACTCCGGCATCTGTGCTACGGTTCATCCAGGATACGGCGGCGCCGGCACAGGATAGGAGCGCGGAGACTCATGGAACATGTCACAATCGTATCCGGCGGAAGCCGGGGCATCGGCGCCGCGACCGCCAGGCTGTGCGGCGCGAATGGTCACAAGGTCTGCGTCGTCTATCGCGGTGGTGCCGACAGTGCCCAGGACGTCGTTGATGCGATTGCGAAGGACGGCGGAACGGCAATCGCAGTACAGGCGGATACGGCGAGCGAGGGCGACGTCATGCGACTTTTCGAAACCGTCGACCGCGACCTGGGCCGGCTGACCGGGCTGGTCAACAACGCCGGCATCC
>CAYYBI010000283.1:0-10652 GCA_964469835.1 uncultured Rhodospirillaceae bacterium | reverse complement strand
GCCTGCATTTGATCCCGAAGACGCTTAACGTCACCGTCGCCCGAAAGTGCCGCATCAACCGTCCCGGTCATATTGTCGGCGACATCGCGCCATAGATTGACGATCCGCACCCAAGTGCGGTCCAACAGGGAACCCTGCGATCGCACGCTATGCTGGGCCGGTACCTGCTTGCCGCTGTGTGGTTTCAGTTGCGTGGACATGGGCTATTTATCTGGTTCCGACCGCAGGCCGTGCAAGACCTTTGGCAGGATTTCGGGTAGATCTTCGGCAATCAAACCGGGACCGAAAAGCTGCGCCGCCTCGCCATGCAGCCAAGTCGCTGCACACGCAGCGGTAAAGGGATCCAATCCCTGCGCCATCAGGCCGACCGAGAACCCGGCGAGGACATCTCCGGTTCCGCCGCTGGCGAGTTCCGGCGGCGCATTCTCGTTGATTACTACCCGGCCATCCGGAGCGGCAATGACCGTATCCGCCCCTTTTAGAAGCACAACGGCACCAGACATCTCCGCGGCAGCGCGAGCGCGCGATGGCTTGTCCCCATCCGATGCAAACAAACGGTCGAATTCGCCGCTATGCGGCGTCAAAAGACAGGGCCCACGGATACTCGAAAACAACAAATCCCGCGACTCCGCGAATACCGTCAGCGCATCTGCGTCCAGCACGACCGGTTTGGCGGTCCGCAAGGCCGCCAAAACATGTTCGCGAGTGGATCCAACGACCCCGTTTCCCGGTCCAAGCAGGCAGGCCGATACGCGCGGCTCCTCGGCCAGTTCCGCATAGGCCGCCGTATTGCGAATCGGCCGGACTATGGCGCCCACCAAAGCAACTTTGTACACCACGGCGTTGTCGTTTGGGACGGCCACCGAGACCATCCCGGTTCCAATGCGCCGGGCGGCCTGGGCCGCGAGCCGCGCCGCGCCGGTCATTTGTGGTCCACCGCTGATCAGAGCGTGCCCTCGATTGTATTTATGCTGGTCAAGGTGTGCCCAGGGGAATTGCTCCAGCCAAAGCCGTTTTACGTTCGCGGCATGCTGCGGCGCTATGGCGTCCAGTACTTGATCCGGAATGCCGATATCGGCCACTCGAACCTCGCCACAGCGGGATCGCCCCGGTAGCAGGAGGTGACCCGGCTTGCGCCGAAAGAACGTGACGGTCATGCGCGCAGCCGGCGCAAGCCCCATGATCTGGCCGCTGTCGCCATGAACACCGCTCGGGACATCCACAGCCACGCAATCGCGCCCCGCGATCGCCTCGATCACCGCGCGCGCAGGACCATCGATATCCCGCGTAAGACCGGCGCCAAACAACGCGTCGACGATCGTCTCCGCCCCCTCCATTACCGCTGGCGTAAGTGGCTCGATCTCGCCGTTCCACGATTCGGCCATGTGCTTGGCGTTGCCAGCGAGCCCGGCCGCATCGCCCAACAGGCCGACACGAACTGGCCAGCCGTCGTCGCGCAACACTCTTGCGGCTACGAACCCATCGCCACCGTTGTTGCCGGGGCCGCAAAGCACACAGACAGGCCGGGGACCGCCAAGCGACCGCACCGCGTCCGCCACCGCGGCGCCCGCAGCCTCCATCAAGGAGAGGCTGGCGATGCCCGCTCCAATCGCGGCCTTATCGGCAGCATACATCTCCGCCACCGTCAGCAGCGCGTCTTGACCAAAATGCATGGCCGCCATCGCTCTATACCTTACGCCTTTTCTGCTTTGGAGAACCCGCCACCATCTCGGAGAATTTTGAGCGTGCGGGAATGGAATTCGCGGCGATATAACACCAAGACAACCCAAGCTGCGGTAATGCCCAGCGCAACCGGATGGATAAACCAGGCCAGCAGTGCCATCGCAAAATAGTAGCCCCGCAACCCTCTATTGAAATGAACGGCGGCCAGGGTAGCGAGCCGGGCGATGCACTTTGCCCGCACCTCGCAGTCATCACCGAGATCGGACACCGGATCCATTGCGCCAATCTGGATGGCGCAATAGGAAATCTGACGGATCGACCAGGCGAATTTAAAGAACGAATAGATGAAAATCAGGATCAGGCACAGCAGCCGGAGTTCCCATTGCAACGACGTCAGCTTCGAAACAAAGGGTATGCTGGCGGTGAGATCCACGACCTTGTCCGCCGCCCCGAGGACGGTCACAAGTCCCGCGAGGATGAGGATCGACGTCGATGCGAAGAAGCTCGCGGTCCGCGTCAGATTGCGGATTATCTGTATGTCGAGCATGCGGTTGTCGCGGCCCAGCATCCGCACCATCCACATTTCACGGTGCTGCGCCATCGTGGCCACCAGGTTCCTGCCGCCGCTGTCCACCCGATCCGAATAGAGCGTGTAGCCCGACCAGAGAAGCAGAAACCAGGAAATGGCAATAAGATCAGGTAACGATACTTCTGGCACGGTTTCCCCCCGGGTCGCATCGCTGGAATTGATGCTGAGTGTTGCCGGGATCCCGCAGCGTCAACAAATTGACGTGATGCCGACTGGTCCCCGCGATCCAATGTCCGCTACAATAGAGATAAGGTTAACGTCCGGAGAATTTATTTTTCCTTAAATCACGTTTCGCTTTCGCCAACATGACAATAATCTCTATTAACCATTTGATATAAAATATTCTCGGCGCTTCGGGATCGCATGCATCATGATCGAATTTTTCGTTACTCTGCGCTATTCTCCCGTTACGTCTTTGGCGTTGTTGGCAGCCTGCCTCCTGACGTCGATACCGGCATTGGCCGGCGGTGATGCGCGCGCCATTACCGGCGACGCCATTGAGTTGGCCGGCAATCGGTATTGCCTGACCGGGGTCGACGCCCCGGATCCGGGACAACGCTGCACGCTGCAAAATGGCAAAACATACGATTGCGCCCGTATCGCCACGACCGCTCTGATGGATCTGCTGGCTGGCGCTTCCGTGCAATGCCAGCCGACCGGCATCAAGCGGATGGACTGTGCCGTCGCCCGTTGTACGGCCGACGGCTTCGACCTTTCCGGCAATATGGTGCATACGGGATGGGCGCTCGCCGATCCCGTGGAAGGCATACCCTATCTCCGCAAGCAGGAGTTGGCGCGAACCCGCCGACATGGGCTCTGGCGGGGTACTTTCGAGACGCCCTGGGACTGGCGCAATAAGGCTAAACTGCAAAAATAGGCCCCCCCGCATCACGTCTTTCCCTGCCGGACGGCATACGGTAAATCCTTCCGCATCCATAACACTCACCGAGCTGCCGTCGCCCCGCCATGCGTACCGCCGATTTCGACTTCGATCTGCCGCGCGACCGGATCGCGCAGCATCCGGCCGACCCCCGCGATTCGGCCCGCCTTCTCGAGGTGTCAGAATCGTTGCGTGATCTCGGCGTCCGCGACTTGCCGGGCTTGCTCTTGCCGGCCGATTTGCTGGTGATGAACGACACGCGCGTCATACCCGCCCGGCTGACTGGGACGCGCGGGCAGGTGAAGATCGAGGTTACGCTGCACCGGCGACTCGCGACCGGCAATTGGCGCGCCTTTGCCCGCCCGGCACGCCGTCTAAGGCCCGGCGACCGCATCATCTTCGGCCCGACGTTCTCGGCTCTCGTTGCCGAAAAACATGATGGCGGCGAAGTGACACTCGCGCCGTCGGTAACCGCGGGCGATTTGCCCGCGGCATTGCACGAACACGGCGCGATGCCGTTACCGCCATATATCAACCGCAAGAGCGGCCCGCAGTCCGGCGATTTACAGCAATACCAGACGGTTTACGCGGCACATGACGGCGCCGTTGCCGCACCGACCGCGGGGTTGCACTTCACCGAGTCCCTGTTTTCAAGGCTCGATGCCACAGGCATCGGCCGCGCCATGGTGACGCTGCATGTCGGCGCCGGGACATTCCTGCCGGTGACGGCGGAACGGGCGGAAGACCATGTCATGCAACCGGAATGGGGCTCGGTGTCGCGCGAAACGGCTACTGCGGTAAATGCCGCACGGGCGAAGGGCGGCCGGATTATCGCGGTCGGCAGCACCGCGCTGCGGCTGCTGGAAACCGCGGCGCGAAAAGCCAAGGCAGCGGGCATTCAAGACGAACCGGTTACATCTTTCGAAGGTGAAACGGATCTGTATATCCTGCCGGGCTACCGATTCCGGGCCGTGGACCTGATGTTGACCAATTTCCACCTGCCGCGGTCCACTCTGTTCATGCTTGTTTGTGCCTTTGCCGGCAGCGACCGCATCAAGGCCGCATACCGGCATGCCATAGAACAGCGTTACCGGTTCTACTCCTACGGTGACGCCTGTCTGCTGCACGGCACTGCCGGGCTCTGAGAGCTTTCAGCCTCACCCCTTCTCCCCTATCATTCTGCCGGAAGCGACCATGACAGACGCGCCATACGAAAAACTGACCCAACTCGGATCATCCACGGAGATCCCCGCCTCTCCCGATGCGGCCACGCTGGAGTCGGTACCGAACCCGCACGCGGGGACGCCCTATCTCGTCCGCTTCGCCTGTCCTGAGTTCACTTCACTGTGTCCGGTAACGGGGCAACCGGACTTTGCCCATATCGTCATCGACTACATACCGAAAAACGACTTGTTGGAGAGCAAGTCCCTAAAGCTGTACCTCGCGTCTTTCCGCAATTACCGCGGATTTCATGAGGATTGCACGATCGGCATCGCCAAACGCATTGAGGGTGCCGTCGCGCCCGCTTGGCTGAGGATTGGTGGGTATTGGTATCCGCGCGGCGGCATCCCGATCGACATATTTTATCAGTCCGGACCGCCGCCCGACGACATATGGCTACCCGATCAAGCCATTCCGACCTATCGCGGCCGCGGCTGACCGGTACCATGCCGCGCGAAGCGATCCGGGAAAAAGCGCTCGACCTTGGCTTCGATGCCGTCGGGTTCACGACACCGGATCTCGGCGCCGACGCGGAACATGAGCTGGCTGACTTTTTGCGCCGCGGCTATCACGGCGATATGGGCTGGCTTGCCCGCAACGCCGACCGCCGGTCGGCGCCCCGGCGCCTGTGGGATGAAACCCGTAGCATCATCGTTCTCGGCGCCAACTACACGCCGCGGGAGGATCCTTTGGACCTGCTGAACCGATTGACGCGTCATGACCGCGGCATGATTTCGGTTTATGCCCAAAACCGCGATTATCACGCCGTCATGAAGAAGCAGCTGCGGGCGCTTGCCCGCTGGATGCACGACAGCTTCGGCGCCGAAGTAAAATTGTTCGTCGACACCGCTCCCGTGATGGAAAAACCGCTCGCACAAAAAGCCGGTCTCGGCTGGCAGGGTAAACACACCAACCTGGTGTCCCGGCAATTCGGATCGTGGCTGTTCCTCGGCGAGGTGTTCACCGACTTGGCGTTACACCCCGACGACGCCGACCAAGATCATTGCGGGACCTGCCAACGCTGTCTCGATATCTGTCCGACCAGCGCCTTTGCCGCACCCTACAAACTGGATGCGCGGCGCTGTATCTCCTACCTCACTATCGAGCATAAAGGGCACATACCGCCGGACCTGCGCGCGCCGATGGGCAACCGTATTTATGGCTGTGATGATTGCCTGGCGGTCTGTCCGTGGAACAAGTTTGCCACGGCCGCCACAAACCCGAATTTCCTGCCCCGGGCCGAATTGACCGCGCCCCGTCTCGCCGATCTCTCGGAACTGGACGACGCGGCGTTTCGCACGGTCTTCGCCGGATCCCCCGTTAAGCGGACCGGCCGCGACCGGTTCGTTCGAAATGTGCTGATCGCCATCGGCAATAGCGAAAATCCAGCGCTCGCCGGGGCAGCGGAAGCACGACTGACCGACGACGCGGCAATCGTGCGCGCGATGGCGGTTTGGTCGCTCGCCCGACTGGCAACGACCCCGCGGTTTATGGCGCTTCGTGATCAGTACCTGCCACGGGAAACCGATGACGCGGTGTGCGCCGAGTGGCGGCGAGAATCTGTTATGGCGTGATGTACTTAAGAGTTCGACAGCAGCGGATCAGCAGCGCCCCGGGTGTTTCGCAGATACCGCCCGTTCACCCGGCCCCGCGCTTTTCGTCTTTTTCCAATAGCCCTTCAACCACATCTTCGCGTCTTTCCACGCGTCGGCATAAGCATAGAGTGGTTTGTCCCCACCCAGCGCCGTCATCATGAAGGGAACCCGGTAAAGGCGGCCGAGCCGCTCCATCAGGGAAAATTCGGTCCCGGTTACATAATTGGCGGTGATCAGATCCTTGGTAAACGGCAGCATACCCGGCTCTTTGTTGTTATCGCGGCGCGACACGATCACGATAGTACTGTCCGTTCCAAGAATTTGCTGTCCATTCAGGATGCGGATCGACAAGGTCGACCATCCTTCTTTGGACGGCACCGTGTTGTAGTCACCGGTGGTAATCAGGGTTTCGGCAATACCCTCGCTTTTCAATCCAATCTCTTTGATTTTTTTATTATTTTTCCCGGACTGCAATTTCGCTAAGTCCTTCTTGCCGCGCGACCGGACGGCGACGATGCTAGCGGCCGCTCGGGAAATATAGATTTCATCAAATGTCGTCGTTTCCTTCTCGGCAATCGTCTTGATGCCGTAGCGCTTACCGACGACCGAACGAATATGCTGACGCATAATTTTGTAGAAAGTCGGAAAAACAAACATCGCGCGGCGCACCGGCTGCCGGCCGTTGACAAGGAATTTCTCCCGATATGTCTGAATATTGACCGACGCTACCTGGGCTTTGTAGCGATGCTGATATTGCGCCGCGCAAATCCAGCTCGCGCCCTTTTTCGGCTTGGCCGCGGCCAATTCCGGAATCGAGAAGGTTACAAAAATGCCCAAGAGAAAGAGCGTGATGGCAGTCCGGCGATACATCTTTTTCTCTGTTCCCGGGCGCCGCGCCTGATCAAAAGCGGCCCCCTATGCGACACGGTGAAGCGCACTGTAGAGCGGAGAAAGTTAGCAAAGATTTAAGGAACACGCGCGATTTGGCGAATTATGGCGGCATCGCGCAGCAATCACGCTATTGCGCGGTATTTCAGCCGTCGAATGGTTTAACGGCAAGAACCGCGTTCAAGCCGCCGAAAGCAAAGGAGTTGGACAACGCGGCCCTGATTTCGCGTTCGCGCGGCTGATTGGGCACGTAGTCGAGATCGCACTCCGGGTCGGGCTCGATATAGTTCGCGGTAGGTGGCAATACCTGGTCACCGATCGCACACACCGTGACAACCAATTCCAACGCTCCGGCGCCACCGAGCGCATGGCCGAATACCGACTTGCTGGACGACACCGCCGCCTTTTCAGCCGCACTGTCACCAAGGGCAATCCTCAGCGCACGGGTTTCTGTCTTGTCGTTGGCCGTCGTGCCGGTACCATGGGCGTTGATATAATCGATGTCGTCCGGGTTTAATTTGCCATCAAGGAGCGCGCCAGATATGGCGCGTGCCGCGCTCTTGGCATCCGGCAAGGTGATGTCCATGGCGTCCGAACTCATGCCGAAACCGACCATCTCGCCATATATTTTTGCGCCGCGCGCCTTGGCGTGATCCAGCGATTCGAGCACCAGTACCGCCGCGCCTTCACCCAACACCATTCCGGTGCGCCCTTTCGAAAAAGGCCGGCAAGTATCCAGCGCCATCACCCGAATGGCTTCCCAGGCCTTCATGGTACCGAGGGCGATACACGCCTCGGTGCCCCCCGTCACGGCGCAATCCACCATGCCGCTGCGGACCATGTGAAAGGCCTGCCCGATGGCATGCGTGGAAGACGAACACGCGCTCGCAATGGTAAAGGCCGGGCCGGTAATGCCGTGCTCCATCGATATTTGACTACACGCGGCACTGAGCATCAGCTTGGGAATGGTGAACGGATGCAGGCCTCTTCGTCCTTGCGCGTAAATCCGGTAATAAGCCTCGTCGAGGGTTTGCTGGCCGCCGACGCCGGACCCGATAAGGCATGCCGTGCGATGCCCTTCTTCGCCCTCGAAACTGACTCCCGCATCGGCGATCGCCTCACGTGACGCCATCAGCGCCAGTTGGCTGAACCGGTCGAGCAGTGCGAGCTGTTTGGATTCGAAATTTTGCTTAGGATCGAAATCGCGAATTTCCGCGCCGATCTTAACATTGAGATCATCGGTCGGCATGATCGTCAGGGGCCCGATCACGGACCGGCCCTCCCGGACGGTTTCCCAGAATTCGGCAACGGATTTACCCGCCGCGCTGAACACGCCGAGTCCGGTTATCACAACTCTGTTCATTTCGAGGAGCTATACGAATAAGCTACGGCTATCGCCACCGAGTGTGCGCCTTAGCCGTGTTCTTCGGAAACAAGCTTTTCGACGGCATTCACCACGTCGCCGACGGTATCGAATTCGAGTTCCTGATCGTTCGCGTTATATGGCACGTGAATGTCGAATTTTTCTTCGACGGCGAATACAATCTCGACGACATCCAGCGATTCGATTTCCAGATCCTTTAATTTAGCGTCAAGACTGAGCTTCGAGCGCTCGACCGCCGATTTCTCGGCAATGATGTCGAAGACATCGCTCTCAACACTCGACATAGCTACTCTCCAACACGAAAATCGCGCGATCGGCTATAATTGGATCGCGTCATTAGCCTTTTTCGTTACCTGACTCAATAGCCTTGAGCCGTTTTTTAAGGCGCGTCTGTCCTTCGAACAAGCCATTCAATCGGCGCATATTCAAAAACACTTCGGTCGCTTTACTCTTCGGCATTGCCGGAGAACCGAGCACAACCATACCCGATTTTATGTTTGTCCCGACGCCTGATCCCGCTCCGACAACCGCATCGCTGCCGATTTTTAGATGATCGGCGATGCCCGCCTGTCCCGCCAGGACCACGCGATCGCCAATCACGGTACTACCGGCAATTCCAACTTGGCCGCAAATCATGCAGTTCTCACCGACGACTACGTTGTGTCCGATCATCACCAAGTCATCGATTTTCGTACCGTTACCAATCCGGGTCGCGCTAACCGTTCCACGATCGATCGACGTGCAGGCGCCGATTTCCACGTCGTCGCCGATCTCAACGGTGCCGATAGAATCGATCCGCACGATCGTCGTGTTACGCACATCCACCTTGTCAGTGCTCGGGGTTTCCTTGGCCTGTTCGGCCGAGCTCTGGGTCGGGGTTGCGAAGCTGAAGCCATCCGCGCCGATGCTGGCATTGTGATGCATAATCGCGCGGGCGCCGATCTCGACGCGCTCGCCGATTCGCACCCCGGCGTGAATCAGGCAATCGTCACCGAGGACCGCTTCCGCCCCCACCGTCACGTGCGACATCAAAATCGTCCCGGCACCGATCACCGCCGACTGTCCGACATAGGTAAAGGGACCAATAGACACACCCTCGCCGATCTCGGCGCCGTCCTCGATGACCGCGGATGGGTGAACGCCGGCATGTGCATGGACCGGTTTGCTAAACACCCCCATCAACCCGGCCATGGCGTACCGTCCCCGCCGCACCAGGACGTATCCGTCGAGCCTGTCTTTCGGCAAGTCCGTGTCATCGCTCAGAACGGCAACCCGGGACGCCGACCCTTCGAGCGCGGCCATCATCTCGCGATTCATCGCTAGGGCTAGATCAGTCGGCGAATTGGCTTCACTCGGATGAACGACGCGGGCGATTTCAATCGCACCGTCTCCCACGAGTTCAGCTTCCATAATTTCGGCGATTTCGCGGAGCTTCATGGAAATTCGCACGCATTTGAAATATTCGCAGACATCTGCGATTTGCCTACACTGTACCACGGGCGCAAACAAGGGAAGAATAGGGACAACGCTTCCCGGAACAGCATCGGCACCATCGATATGACCGCAACAGATCCCCTGCTACAGCCGTTTCAACTCAAGCATCTAACCTTCAAGAACCGGGTCATGAGCACATCGCACGCATCGCGATACGTCGTCGACGGCAAGCCGCAGGAACGCTACCAGCGATATCACGAAGAGAAGGCGAAAGGCGGCCTCGCGCTTACCATGTTCGGTGGGTCGTCGATCGTCGGCGCCGATTCGCCATCCCTGTTCAATCAAATTTATGTCACGGACGATTCGATCATCCCGTATTTTCAGGCCTTCGCCGACCGGGTGCATGCGCATGGCGCCGCCCTAATGTGCCAGCTCACCCATATGGGCCGCCGCACCCGTTGGAGTACCGGGCATTGGTTGCCGACGCTGGCGCCAACCGGCGAGCGGGAAGCCATGTCCGGCTCATTACCCAAGGAAATGGAGGATTGGGACATCCGCCGGATCGTGCGCCAGTTCGGCGAGGCCGCGCTGCGCTGCAAGAAAGGCGGGCTCGACGGCATTGAGTTGCTCGCCACCGGTCACCTGATCGATCAATTCTGGACGCCGCTCGCCAACCGACGCACCGACGCTTACGGCGGCGCCTTGGAAAATCGCATGCGGTTCAGCCTTGAAGTCCTTGAGTCGGTGCGGGAGCAGGTTGGGCCCGACTTCATCGTCGGGGTCCGCATGTCGGGCGACGAAAATCGCGAGGATGGATTGACCGCCGATGACTGCCTGGACATCGCGCGCCGCTTGGCCGCCAGCGGCATGGTCGATTTCCTCAATATCGTCGGAGGAACGCTGTCCAGCTTTTCGGAGTTGAGCGCCTATATGCCCGGCATGTTCGCGCCGAGCGGTCTCTATCTGCCGCTACCAAGC